>JAEULC010000468.1 GCA_016792605.1 Rhodospirillales bacterium | reverse complement strand
CGCCCCCCCGATACCCATTATCCGGCCCCGTTCGCGGGCGCCCAACCGCCCGTATGCAAGATGTGGGGCTGTAGCTCAGTTGGGAGAGCGTCTCGTTCGCAATGAGAAGGTCAGCGGTTCGATTCCGCTCAGCTCCACCATCCTGCTTCGCCACGCCTGATCGCCGATACCCGATGCCGGTCCGCTCCTAGCGGGCGGCGACCGTGCGCCCGATGAACAGCACCGGGCCGGTCGGACGGCCGGTGGGCGAGCCGGTCGCGGGCTCCAGCGAGATCTCGAACAACTGGTCGGCGCCGATGCCGGGCGTCGGCGCGGCGAGGAAGTCGCGTGCCGTCGGCGGCACCAGGCCGAGCGAGATCGGCCCCTGCGCCCGGTCGATCAGCGTCCAGAGCTGCAGCGCGCGGCCCGGCCCGGGGTCGGTCGCCTTGACCGCGGTCAGGCGCACGGCGCGGTCGCGGCCGATCTCGACCAGCCATCCCGGGCTCTGGTCCGCCGCCTGCAGCACGGCGACATAGGCCCGGTCGCCGCGCCCGCCGTCGCGGGTCGCCAGCATGCCGCCGACGACCAGCGCGACCACCGCCAGCGCCGCCGCCGCCATGCGCCAGAAGCCCAGCGCATTCCACAGCTGCGTCGTCCAGCCCTCGCTGGCGCCGGCGCGCGCCGGCCGCGCCGCCAGGCCGAGGTCGCGCTCGATCCGCGCCCACAGCGCGGGATCGGGCGCCTCCGAGCGGGCGAGGCCGCAGAGCGGCGCCAGGCGGTTCTCCCAGTAGCGCACGTCGTCGGCCAGCGCGTCGTCATGCGCCATTGCCGCCTCGACCGCCGCGCTCTCGGCTTCGGACAGCAGGCCCAGCACATGCTCGCCGGCCAGCGCGCTGCGGTCATCAGGGTCGACGGGGATCATGACAGGCACCGCCGCAGCGCTTCGAGCCCGCGCCGCACCCAGGATTTGACCGTGCCCAGCGGCGAGCCCAGATGTGCCGCGATCTGCACGTGGCTCATCCCGTCGGCATAGGCCAGCACGATGCAGCGGCGGCGGTCGTCGTCGAGCGTCTCCAGGCAGCGCCGCAGCGCCGCGGCGTCGGATGCGGAGGCGAGGCGGTCGAGCGCGCTCGGCTCGTCCGCCGGCTGGTCGGCCAGCACCGCCTCGTCGAGCTGCTGCTCGCGCCCCAGCTTGCGCAGCACGCTCAGCGCGCGGTTGCGCACCACGCTCAGGAGCCACGCATGGCCGGCGCCGCGCGCGGGATCGAAGGTGTCGGCCTTGCGCCACACCTGGATGAAGGCGTCGTGCAGCACGTCGTTGGCGAGGTCGCGCCGCCGGACGATGCGCATCGCGACGCCCATCAGCATCGGCGCCATGTTGTCGTAGATCAGGCGCAGCGCATCGGCGTCGCCGCGGGCGCAGCCGCCGAGCGCCGCTTCCACGTCGAACGTCTCGCCTCTTTCGTCACGCGCGCGATTGATCGTCATGGTTCCTGTCGCTAGTGCCGCCGACCGACCTCCCTGGCCGGCCGACGGCGCTCCCGGTGGCCGCCCTCGGCGTGGCCGGGAGACTACATTCTCCTAAGAGTCTACTGCGGCAGCACGGCAATATCGATGATGTCGCCGCCGATGCCGGCGATCGCCCCCATCGCCATGGCCTTGGCCGAGGCCAGGTCGATCGCGTAGAGCGTCTTGCCGCTCAGCAGGTAGGCGAGGTTCTCGCCGCCCGGCCTGGACATCACGTCCATCGCCGCCATCGGCTCGACCTTCATGCCCAGCGCGCCCTTGGTCTTGAGGATGCCGTCGTTCGGCGGGTTCTGCAGCACGAGCGCGCCAGCGCCGTGGTCGACGTGGAACAGCTCGGTCGCCTTGGCGCCGGCGACCGCGTTGATGTAGGCGCCGGCGGCGATCATCGGGCGCTTGGCGGCGTTGGCGTCCGCGGCGTCGAAGGCGAGCGGCTTGTCGACCACGGTCTGGCCGTTGTCGACGTTGATGCGCAGGCTGGTGCCGTAGACGCCGATCACGCGCAGGCGGTCGGCCACCGGGTTGAAGTCGACCACCGGCTTGGCGCCGAGCTCGACCTTCTCCGCGATCTGGCTGACCGGGGTCAGCACGCCGGTGTCCGGCGCGAGCGTGAAGATCTGGCCATTGGCGCCGACCGCATAGAGCTTGCCGTTGGCCGGGCGCACGTCGATGCCGACGATGCGCTGGTCGCTGCCGGTGATCGGCTTCGGCGCGCTGGCGGTCTTCTTGTCGGTGTCGATCCAGACCAGCTTATTGTCGGCGGTCAGCCCGACCATCGTGACAGCGCCGGCGGGGGCCGCGGCGAAGCCGGCAAGTGCGGCCAGGGCCGCGAGCGCGGCCGTCTTGGTGGGGAACATGGGCGGTCTCCTCCGGTGCAGCCTGCGTCGATCGCAAGGCTTCTACCCGGACCTACGCGCGAGGGACGCGCCCGGATGCAGCCGCTGGAACCTTCTGCCCGGTTTATTGGTAACCTGTTGGCAGCGCAGGCAAGATGGCGATGCGCACGCCCCGGGGCACGAAGCTGGCGATCCCGCCATCCCGCGTCGCTCTGTCAGGCGTTCGTCCCGATCCCTGGTCCACCCCAGCCCAGTGGCCGATGCCGAGCCCGGCGCGAGCGCGTCAAGCGTCCGCCACCCGACCCTGTCGGGCGCGCCACTGGCGAAAACCTTCAATCGCTTCCGGGTCGGCCACGAAGAAGCCACCAGACCGTGTGTCGATCGCGCGAAGATTTAGCCGCTCCAGAATGGCGGCAACCACGCCGGCGGCCATGTCCCCGTCGCGAATGTGGATCGCGAAGCCCTCGCACTCTCCATCCGCGTCGATGGAGACATCGAGCGAGAACTGATCGGTCTCGATCAGGCCCCAGCTCGGGTCGGAGAAATCGGCGGTTGGAACGACCTCCCTGATCTTTGCGACGATGTCCGAACATCGCCCGATCGAGCCAGGCTCGAACCCATCAGCGATGTCGTCAGGCGTTTTCGCACTAAGCGGCAAATTCAAAACGAGAATGTCCCAACTCACGACTGGCATCTGTCCAACGCAGAATTCTATCTGTAGGAGAAAATGATTATATACTATCTATGAGGGTTTGCGCGTCAATTCTGAGCTTGGGATCGCTCCGCTGCAAAAGCCGATGGGTAGATTACGAGATTAGATGCACTGTCACCGTAATTCCGTAATCTCGAAGCTCAGCAGGTCTCGTTGGAAGGCTGGTGGCGCCCCATGCGGTACTTATTCTACACGCGGCACCCGTCGTAACTCCCATAGCCTTTGTTTGGCGCGACCAAGCGCATCTAAGAAATCAGCAAACTTGAATGTCCATGGCTCGCCGGTAGGGCAAGCGTGAAGCTCTATATCTGCGGCTTCAAGACCACTTTCTTGTGAAACGATTGCGACGAACCGATCTCTAAAATAGATCTCTGCTGTTAGGTCTTCGTGCTCCGAATCGTCGCCAACGCTAATGCGAAAGTCAGTCTCGGTCGTCATGGTTACTCCCGAAGGCCTTGGAACGAGCCGTCCCGGTTGTAGCGAATGACCCGTCCATCTGGCGTCACCACGTCCCATCCGCCACTGATTACGGTGACATGACTACGGTGACAGTGCATTTAATCCTTCGTCGATAACGGCACTGCCACCGTAGTTCCAATAAATTGCACTGTCACCCCGCGAAGCTCGGAGTCACACGATGCGACACGCCGCGCCGCTTCGTCAGGCGGGCGGCAGCGGCAGGAATCGTTCCTCGATCAGCTTGCTGTTGCGCGCCGCGAGGTCGTGCAGGGCCTGGTCGCGATCGTAGACCGTGGCGCCGATCAGGCCGTTGGCGACAACGCCGTCGTCCGACAGCGGCAGGACCAGGCGCTCGATCGGCATCACCATGCCGACGATCGTGCGCATCAGCCCGTTGGCGTAGACCATGCAGGGCGTGTCGACGACGCGGCGGTAGCGCCGCTCGATGATCGCGCCGGTCTCGGGCGGGAAAAGCTCGTCGAGATGCTTCTTCACCCCGCGCACGCCCGAGCCGGCCTGGATCTCCTCGCCGGCCAGGCGGCAGAAGAACCGGCCGCTGTCCGGCAGGTAGTCGTACATGTAGAGGATCGGCAGGGCGCCGAGGATCGCCGTCGGGTCGATCGCCCGGCGCGGCGGCATCGTCCTGCCGCTGCGGACCGCGAGCCAGTGGCGCCACACCAGCGCGATGCGCGGATCGGCGATCGGCAGCGTCGGTATCGGGTCCGTCGTCTCCACGCCGGCATCCGCCTCAGCGCAGGATCGAGCCGAGCACACCGCGGATGACGCGGCGGCCGACCTCGCTGGCAATGGCGCGGCCCGCGCTCTTCATCATCGCCTCGGCCAGGCCTTCGCGCTGCCGTCCGGGCGACGGCGCGCGGGGCGCCCGCGGCTCGGGGGCGCGCGGCGACTCGTAGCGCGGCGCGCGCTGCGGCGACGGCGGCACGGGCGCGGGCGCGCTGCGCGCCGGCCGGCCCCACACGTCGGCGGCGCTGGTTGCGGCCGGCTCGTCGCTCCGGCGACCCCAGGGACTGTCCGCCACGGGCGGCGGTTCGGCGGGATGCTCGACGCGCTGGCTCAGCATCTCGAAGGCGGACTCGCGGTCGACCGGCTCGTCGTATTTCCCGGTGAAGGGGCCGGCCTGCATGGTCTGGCGCCGCTCGTCGGGCGTGATCGCGCCGAGCCGGCAGCGCGGCGGCGCGATCAGCACGCGCTCGACCGGCGCCGGGCTGCCGTCGGGCCCGAGCGTCGACACCAGCGCCTCGCCGACCGCGAGCTCGGTGATCGCGCGCGCCGTGTCGATGCGCGGGTTGGGGCGGAAGGTCTCGGCGGCGGCCCGCACCGCCTGCTGGTCCTTGGGCGTGAAGGCGCGCAGCGCGTGCTGCACGCGATTGCCGAGCTGGCCCAGCACCGACTCCGGCAGGTCGAGCGGCGACTGGGTGACGAAATAGACGCCGACACCCTTGGAGCGGATCAGCCGCGCCACGCGCTCGACGCTGTCGACCAGCGCCTTGGGCGCGTCGTCGAACAGCAGGTGGGCCTCGTCGAAGAACAGCACCAGGCGCGGCCGGTCGCTGTCGCCGACCTCGGGCAGGCGCTCGAACAGCTCGGACAGCAGCCACAGCAGCAGGCAGGCATAGACGCGCGGCGATGCCATCAGCTTCTCGGCCGCGAGCACATGGATCGGCCCGCGCCCGTTCGGGCCGGGGGTCAGGAGGTCGAGCGGGTCGAAGGCCGGCTCGCCCAGGAAGGTCTCGCCGCCCTGGCGGTCGAGCTCGAGCAGCGCGCGCTGGATCGCGCCGACCGAGGCGGCGCTGACCGCGCCGTAGCGGGTGTTCAGTTCCTTGGCGTTGTCCGCGACATGGGCCAGCAGCGCGCGCAGGTCCTTCAGGTCCAGCAGCAGCAGACCGTCGTCGTCGGCGAGCGAGAACACGACATTGAGCACGCCGGACTGGACCTCGTTCAGGCCCAGGAGCCGGGCCAGCAGCATCGGGCCGATCTCGGAGACCGTGGTCCGGAGCGGATGGCCCAGATCGCCCACCGCGTCCCAGAACACCACCGGCGCCGCCTCGGGGCGCCAGTCCTTGAGGCCCAGCTTGGCGACCCGGTCGGCGACCCTGGGGTTGGTGCCGGCGGCCTGGCTCAAGCCGGCCACGTCGCCCTTCACGTCGGCCACCAGCACGGGAACCCCCATCCGGGAGAACCCCTCGGCCATGGCCAGCAGGGTGGCGGTCTTGCCGGTGCCGGTGGCGCCCGCGATCAGCCCGTGCCGGTTGGCCATGCCGCCGAGCAGCGTCGCCCCGGGCCCGAGGGCGAAACCGGGCCTGGAAGGCCCCTGTCCTTGGATCGCCATGCCTGTTCCTTACCAAAAAAAGGTCATGAAAACAGTTTAATGCAGCGGGACGGCCGCAGGAACCGGGGGACGCCCCCGTGTATACTGGCCGGGATACCTAGCACAGGCGACCGTCGACGGTCCGGGTGGAGAGCATGCGCCGAGGCGTTTTCACGGTTTCGAGTATCGCGGTCATCGCCGCCGCCGGCCTGACCGCGGCCTACTACTATGACGGCGACTCGACCCCGGCCGCGGCCTACCGCACGGCCAGGGTCGAACAGGGGCCGCTGGTGACCGCGGTCAGCACGACCGGCACGCTGAACGCCGTCACCACCGTGACCGTCGGCTCGCAGCTCTCGGGCCAGATCAAGGAGCTCAACGCCGACTTCAACAGCGAGGTGAAGGCCGGCCAGCTCATCGCCAAGCTCGACCAGTCGCAGCTCGTCGCCAAGCTGAACCAGGCCGAGGCCGACAAGGCCGCCGCCATGGCCCAGGTGACGCAGCAGAAGGCGGCGGCGGAGAAGGCCAAGGCCGACGTGGAGAGCGCGCGCGCCGCGCTCGCCAACGTGCGCGCCGCCGTGGTGCGCGCCGACGTCGCGGTCAAGGACGCCGAGCGCGACCACAAGCGCCGCCAGGAGCTGCTGCCCAAGGGCATCGTCACCCAGTCCGACGCCGACAAGGCGCAGGCGCTGCTCGACACCACCCGCTCCGCCGTGGTGTCCGCCCGCGCCCAGGTCGACGCGGCCGAGGCGGCGCTCAGCGCCGCCCAGTCGCAGGCCCAGGTCGCCCAGGCCCAGATCGCCAGCGCCGAGGCCACCGTCGCCCAGCGCGAGGCGGCGCTGCAGCAGGTCAAGGTCGACATCGACCGCAGCGAGATCCGCTCGCCGATCGACGGCGTGGTCGTGCAGCGCTCGGTCGACGTCGGCCAGACCGTGGCCGCCAGCCTGCAGGCCCCGACCCTGTTCACCATCGCCGAGGACCTGCGCCGCATGGAGGTCTATGCCTCGGTCGACGAGGCCGACATCGGCCGCGTCCGCGTCGGCCAGGACGTGACCTTCACCGTGACGTCCTTCCCGGCCGACACGTTCCGCGGCGAGGTCAAGCAGATCCGCCTGGCGCCGCAGACCGTCTCGAACGTCGTCACCTATGTCGTCGTCATCGCCGCCGACAACCAGCAGCGCAAGCTGCTGCCCGGGATGACGGCGACCGCGCGCGTGGTGACCGACAACCGCGAGCAGGCGATCAAGGTGCCGAACACCGCGCTGCGCTGGCGCCCGGCGGGCGCGCCGGCCGAAGGCGCGCCGCGCGGCGCCGGCGGCGTGCTGGGCGTGCCGGGCTCGACCGGCGGCGGGCCGGCGGGCGGCCGCGGCTGGGCCCAGCTCGACACCATGGTCGCGACGCTCACCGAGGAACTCAAGCTCTCGGCCGACCAGAAGCGCCAGCTCGAGGATGTGGTGAAGGAAGCGCGCGAACAGTTCGCCGCGCTCGGCAAGTCCGAGCTGCAGCCCGACCAGCGCCGGGCCCGGGCCATGACCTTGCGCCGGAACATGAACGAGAAGGTCGCGAGCCTGCTGACCGAGGAGCAGCGCCCGCGCTACCGGGAGCTGCAGGCCCAGCGCGGCCCGGGATCGACCGCGGGCCAGGTGTGGATCGTCGGCCGTGACGGCCGGCCCCAGTCGGTCAATGTGCGCCTCGGCATCGGCGACGGCACGGTGACGGAGCTGGTCGGCGGCGACCTGAAGCCCGGCCAGGAGGTCATCATCGGCGGCGGCCCGAAGGCGGCGACGGCCCAGGCGCCGGCCGGCGGCGCCATGCGTTTCGGCTTCTAGGCACGCGGACGCATTCCCATGGCCACGCCGATCATCGTCGCGCGGGACCTCGCCAAGGACTACGTCATGGGCGGCCATGTCGTGCATGCGCTGCGCGGCGTGTCGGCGACGATCGACGAGGGCGACTTCGTGGCCGTGATGGGCCCGTCGGGCTCGGGCAAGTCGACCTTCATGAACCTGGTCGGCTGCCTCGACCGGCCGACTGGCGGCAGCTACGTGCTGGCCGGCGAGGAGGTGGCGAAGCTCAACGGCGACCAGCTCGCGGCGCTCCGCAACCGGCGCATCGGCTTCGTGTTCCAGTCCTTCCACCTGCTGCCGCGCGCCGACGCGCTGAGCAATGTCGAGCTGCCGATGGTCTATGGCGGCATTGCGCGCCGCCAGCGCCACGAGAAGGCGATGAAGGCGCTGACCAGGGTCGGCCTCGCCGACCGCTACCACCACCGGCCGAACCAGCTCTCGGGCGGCCAGCAGCAGCGCGTGGCGATCGCCCGCGCGCTGGTCAACGACCCCAGCCTGATCCTGGCCGACGAGCCGACCGGCGCGCTGGATTCTCGTACCAGTCTTGAAATCATGGCGCTGTTCCAGGAACTGAACCGCGGCGGCATGAGCGTGGTGATGGTGACGCACGAGCCCGACGTGGCGCAGTTCGCGCGCCGCGTGCTGCGCTTCCGCGACGGCAGGCTGATCGAGGATCACCGCCAGACCCCGGCCGACGCCGCCCAGATGCTGGCGCGCGAGCCCGCGGAGCAGGAGGCGGCATGAGCTACGTCGAAGCCCTGCGTTCCGCGCTCGACGCGCTGCGCGCCAACGTGCTGCGCTCGATCCTGACCATGCTGGGGATCATCATCGGCGTCGCCTCGGTCGTCGCCATGGTCGCAGTCGGCAGCGGCGCGCGGCAGCGCGTGATCGAGCAGATCAACGTGCTCGGGTCCAACATCATCATGATCCAGTCGGGATCGGTGACCTCGGGCGGCGTGCGCATGGGCTCGGGCTCGCGCCAGACGCTGACCGAGGACGACGCCGTCGCGCTCGAGCGCGAAGTGCCGTCGGTGCAGGTCGCCGTGCCGACGGTGCGCGGCACGGTGCAGATCGTCGCCGGCGGGCTCAACTGGTCGACCGCCGCGATCGGCACCACGCCCACCTATTTCGAGGCGCGCGACTGGGAACTCTCGGCTGGCCGCCCGTTCACCGCCGAGGACATCACCGGCGCGGCCAAGGTGGTGATCCTGGGCGAGACCGTCTCGACCAACCTGTTCCCCGAAGGCAATCCGGTCGGTCAGGAAGTGCGGATCAAGAACGTGCCGTTCACGGTTGTCGGCGTGCTCGCGCGCAAGGGGCAGTCGATGCAGGGCTGGGACCTGGACGACACGCTGCTGATTCCGATCACCACCGCGAAGAACCGGGTGATGGGCACCACGCTGTCGAAGGCGCGCACGATCGGCTCGATGATCGTGAAGGTGCGCGACGGCGAAAGCTCGGCCGACGCCGAAGCGGCGATGCGCGAGCTGCTGCGCCAGCGCCACCGCCTGCTCGCCAACCAGGAAGACGACTTCCAGATCCGCAACCTGACCGAGATCGCCGCGACCCGCGACGCGTCGTCGCGCACGCTGGCCTTCCTGCTCGCCGCGGTCGCGACCGTGTCGCTGGTGGTGGGCGGCATCGGGATCATGAACATCATGTTGGTGTCGGTTACCGAGCGCACGCGCGAGATCGGCCTGCGCCTGGCCGTCGGCGCCCGGCCGCGCGACATCCGCACCCAGTTCCTGATCGAGGCGACGACGCTGGCGACGATCGGCGGCGCCATCGGCGTGGTGCTGGGCGGCGCCGGCGCGATCCTGGCCGCGACCTGGGCCGGCTGGCCGACGCTGATCCAGCTCGACTCGATCATCCTGGCGGTGACGTTCAGCTTCGCCGTCGGCGTGTTCTTCGGCTTCTACCCCGCCCAGCGCGCCTCGCGCCTCGACCCGATCGAGGCGCTCAGGACGGAGTAGCGACCGTCAGGGCTTCGGCGCGACGTCGACGCCGGCCAGCCCGGCGCGGGCGATGGCCTGGGCGAGGAAGCCCGAGGCGCGGGCCTCGTCGAGAAAGCGGTCCAGCACCTCCAGCCGCGCGCTCCTTCCCTTCGGCACGATGATCGCCTGGCGCACGGCGAGGAAGTTCCCGTCCAAGAGCCGGACCTCCGGCCGCGTCGCGGCGAAGCTCGTGAGGCGCTGGCGGTTCGCGGCATAGGCGTCGATGGCGCCCGCGCGGAGCTGCGCCAGGGCCGTGTCGAGCGATCCGCCGGGATTGGGCACCAGCGTCGCCTGGGTCAGCGTCCGCTTCAGGTGGAGGTCGGCCGCGTCGTTTCTGGCCCACGCCGATCTTCACCCCGCTGCGGTCGATCTCGGCGATCGTCCGCAGCGACGCCGTCGCCAGCACCAGGTAGGTGTTGTGGGCCAGCGAGTATGCCTGGGTGAAGTCGACCTCGGCGGCGCGCTCGGGATCGTGGGCGAGGAAACCGATCTCCGCCTCGCCGGCCTTCACCGCGTCGATCACCGCCCGCGTGCCGGGCAGGCCCTTGAGATCGAGCTTCGCCCCTTCCCTGTCCGCCAGCGCGCGGGCGATGTCGGCGGCGGGGCCGGCGATGGCGCCGGTCGCCGGATCGATCCGGGCCTGGACGGGATTGCCGGCGAGAAACACGGCGCGCAGCGTGCCCGATGGCGCAAGCTCGCTGGCGAAAGAGGGCGCGGCGATGCCGAGAAGCGCGACGAAGCCCAGCGCCGCCGCGCGCACGGGGTCAGCGCTTCTTGGTGAGCTGGTCGATCTCGCGCTGGAGCGCGTTCAGCCGGTCCTTCAGCGTGTCGATGTCGCCGCCAGCGCCGCCCTCGGCGGGCTTAGCGCCCGGCTCGCCACCCTGCTGGTCGGCAGGGAAGGGCGAGAACATCTTCATCGCGCGCTCGAACAGCGCCATGTTCTGCTTGCCCATCTCCTCGAACTGGCCGAAGGGGAACAGGCCGCCCAGCGCGTCGTGCATGTACTTGCGCATTTCTTCCTGGTTGCGCGCGAAG
>JAEULC010000424.1 GCA_016792605.1 Rhodospirillales bacterium | reverse complement strand
CCTCGCCGTCGGCTGGGGCGTCGGCCAGTTCAAGGTCGGCTCGTTCACGCGCTCCGAGCGCATGGCGAAGTGGAACGAGATGCTGCGGATCGAGGAGGCGATCGGCGCGCGCGCCAGGTTCGCCGGCGGCAGCGTGTTGCCATAGCTAGGCCTGTGGCACCGTCACCGCCTGGAGCACGCGACCGAGTCCTTCATGCGTGCCTCGCCAGGCATCCTGGCCGATCAACCCGACCAGGCGCTTCTGCGCCTCCGCCCAGAGCGTGCGGGCGTGCGCCAGACGCTTGCGGCCGAGGGTTGTCAGCTCGATCTTTTTCACCCGCTTGTCCGGGTTGGACGCGCGGCGGATCAGCCCGTCCTTTTCCAGCACCTTGAGCGCGCGCGCGAGGGTCGTCTGGTCGAAATAGAGGCTGGACTCCAGCGCCGAGGCGCTGATCGGCTGCAGGCGCTCGATCCGGCTGAGCAGGCTGTACTGCGTCACCCGCAGGCCGGAGGGGCGCATCGCATCGTCGTAGAGCTGCGTCACCGCGCGGGTCGCCATGCGCAGCGCGCCGCAGACACAGTCCGGCATGTCGGGCGCGGACTCCGTCTCGACCTTCTTTTCTGCATGGCTGCTGCGACGTGGCATGGCGCGACGCACCCGTCCTTCATATTGCCCTCGGAGCATAACCCATGTATACGCATGTATCCAGCTCTCCTTTAGTCTAGGATCCTGTCGCGATGTGGCGCACCCCGGCCGTCCTGCTCTCCGCCGCCTTTCTCGTGCTCGCGCTCAACATGGGCGTGCGCCAGGGCTTCGGGCTGTTCCTGGAGCCGATCAGCCACAATTACGGCTGGCCGCGCGAGGTGTTCTCGCTGGGCATGGCGATCCAGGCGCTGACCTGGGGTTTCGCGCAGCCCTTCGCCGGCATCCTGGCCGAGCGGTTCGGCGCCGTCACGATCATGATCGTGAGCGGCTTGGCCTATGCAGGCGGCATCGTAATGATGGCCAATGCTGACACGCCCGGGTTGATGTACCTCTCGAGCTTCATCCTGGGCGTCGCGATCAGCGGCGCGTCTTTCGGGGTCGTGTTCGGGCCCGTGGCCAAGTCGACGCCGATCGAGAAGCGCAGTGCGGCGCTTGGCATCGCGACCGCCGGCGCGTCGTTCGGCATGTTCGTCGGCCCCCTGGTGACGCAGTCCTTCATCGCCCATTTCGGCTGGGCTGGCGCGCTTTACGCGCTCGCCACGCTGGCGGCGGTAGTGACGCCGGTCGCACTGGTGCTGGGCAACGGCAACGCGGCCGCCGGCGCCTCGGCCGGCCCGGCGCCGGCGCACCAACCGCTGGGCGCGGCGCTCGCCGAGGCATCGGCCCATAGCGGCTTCTGGTACCTGTGCGCCGGGTTCTTCGTCTGCGGCTTCCATGTCACTTTCATTGCCACCCACCTGCCCGCCTATATCGTCGCCTGCGGCCTGTCGCCCGCAATCGGCGCCTGGACCCTGTCGCTGGTCGGCCTGTTCAACGTGATCGGCAGCTACGCCGCCGGCGTGCTGGGCGGCAAGCGGCGCAAGAAGTACCTTCTCAGCATGCTCTACTTCAGCCGCGCCGTGGTCATCGCCGTGTTCATGGTGGCGCCCAAGACCGAGATCGTCGTGCTGGCCTTCGCGGCGGCCATGGGCCTCTTGTGGCTGTCGACCGTGCCGCTGACCTCGGGCCTCGTGGCGCAGATCTTCGGGCCCCAGCACATGACGACGCTTTTCGGCATCGTGTTCCTGGCGCACCAGGTCGGCTCGTTCCTGGGCGGCTGGATCGGCGGCGTCGTGTTCGACCGTACCGGCAATTACGACCTGATGTGGGTCATCTCGATCATGCTGGGCGTTGTCGCCGGCGTGGCGAACCTGCCGATCGGCGACCGGCCCGTGCCGCGGCTCACCGCGAAGACCGCGTGATGCGCGGCGCCGCGGTCGCGCTGGCGGCGCTGGCCCTGCTGGGCTTCGCCGCGCGCGCGCAGGCGCAGCTCACGATCTCGATCAACAACAAGACCTGCGGCGCGCTGATGGTGAGCCTGGCCGACGCGCCGGGCTGCGCGCCCAACGTGCCGCAATGCTCGGTCCTGGCGCGCAACGGCTACACCACCAGGCTGAACGTCGACATCGCCTACCGCCCGGGGTTCCTGGTGTTGGCAGCCGAAGGCGGATGCGGCAACCGCAACACGCGGATCGCCGGCACCTGCCAGGTTCAGATCAAGACCGTGCGCGAGACCTACAACACCGGCTTCAGCTACTACCGCCAGGACACGGCGCGGCCCGAGGCGCAATCCGCCTCCCCGGGTGACTACCGCGACCTGACCCTGTCGATTCCGCGCCCCGCGTCGCTGGTGACGGTCGACATCTACCAGGGCATCTGCGACACCGAGGGCGGCGAACGGCGCTGCGAGCTGTTCTGCCGCACGACGGACCAGCAATAGCTCACGCGCCAATCGATCACGCTCCGGTGCCGAGGCCGCGCTCCCACATGTCGGCCTCGCGGTCGCGGCGCGCGCGCAGACCCGCGGTGTTGGGCCACAGGCGCTTCATCGCGCGGAACTCGCCGGCGACCCGCGCAAGGTCGCCGCGGGCGATGTGCGCCCGGATCGCGCGCATCTCGCGGCGACGGTCCTGCGGCGGCGGCTCGTCGAGCTGGGCGCCGCGATTGTAGACCAGGCTGACCAGCGCCCCGCGGCAGAGCGGCGGAAGCCCGTCGAATTGCGCCTCGCCGAAGGCCCGGCGCGTGTCGGCGACATAGCGCGGCAGCACGCGGGCGGCAAAATTGACCCAGGCGGCGGCAAGCGGGACCGAGCATGCATGCAGCGAGTCCGCGAGCGCGGCGCTTCCCAGGCGGCCGAGGCATGGGCGCAGCGCCTCGAGGTCGGCGGCCGGCAGCAGGTCGCGCCAGTCGGCCTCGTAGCGCTCGGCGCTCTGCATGCGCAGGTCGTAGCCGATGCCGATGGTGATGCCGCTCTCGCCGCCGGGCCAGACCGGCCGGTGGTAGTTCGTCTTGTAGGCGGCGCGGCTGCTGACTTCCTCGCGCGCGATATAGGCGATGGCGCTGGTCGGGATCACGAGATTGGGGTCGGGCTGCGCCTCGAGCCAGCCCGTCAACGCCGCGTCGGCGATGCCGCTGGGCGAGAGTCCGGCCTGGAGCTGCGCGTCGCGCACCGCGTCTTCGGTCTGCGGGCCGAAGGCGTCGTCCTCGGGCAGGAGCCCGCCGACCTTGTTCAAGAGGCGCTGCAGCCGCGAGACCTCGTCGCCCCGATCCCCGCGTCGCAAGATCGCCGGCATCGGCCTCCGCCCCGGCTCAGCCGCCGACCCAGGCGATGCGGATCAGGTTGGTCGCGCCGGGGGTGCCGAAGGGCACGCCGGCGGTGATCACGATCCGGCTGCCAGGCTTGGCGAACTCCTCTTCCTTCGCGATCGCGCCGGCCTTGTCGACCATCTCGGCCAGGTTGGCGATGTCCGGGGTCTGCATCGCATGGATGCCCCAGACCACCGCCATGCGCCGCGCGGTCTCGAGCTTCGAGGTCAGGCACAGGATCGGCACTTCCGGCCGCTCGCGCGCAGCGCGGAAGGCGGTCGAGCCGGACGTCGTGTAGGTGACGATCGCCGCGGCATGGATCGTGTGCGCGACCTGCGCCGCCGCCTTGGTGATGGCGTCCGACGCCGTTTCCTCGGGCTCGGGGTGCTGCGCGTCCATGATGCGGCGATACGCGGGCTCGCGCTCCGTG
>JAEULC010000419.1 GCA_016792605.1 Rhodospirillales bacterium | reverse complement strand
CGACGTCGTCGTGAACAACTTCCGCGCCGGGGTGATGGAGCGCATGGGCTTCGGCTACCAGGCGCTGAAGGCGATCAACCCGCGCATCGTCTACGCCTTCGGCTCGGGCTTCGGCCCGACCGGGCCCAACGCGCACAAGGGCGGCCAGGACGTGCTGGCCCAGGCGCTGACCGGCGTCATGCATCGCCGGTCGGATATGACACAGCCGATGTCGATCTACGCCACCGCCCTGGCCGACTATTCCGCCGGCATGCACCTGGTCCAGGGCATTCTGCTGGCGCTCTACCAGCGCGAGAAGACCGGCGAGGGGCAGGAGATCAACGTCTCGCTCTACAACTCCATGCTCGCCATGCAGATGCAGGAAGGCGCGATGTGGCTGATGCGCGAGCGGGCGCTGAACTGGGGCGCCATGCCGCTCTCCGGCGTGTTCCAGACCACGGACGGCGCCGTCGTCATGGTCGGCGCCTTCAAGCAGAACCCGCTGCAGGACATCAGCAAGGCGCTCGAGATCGCGGACCTGTCGGCCGACCCGCGCTACGACACCTTCCCCAAGCAGGTGAAGGAACGTCCGGCGCTGCAGGCGATCTTCCGTGACCGCTTCGCGTCGAACACCACGGCCTACTGGATCGGTCGGCTCGAAGGGCAGGACCTGCTCTGCGCCCCGGTCAAGTCGCTGGGCGAGGCGCTGGCCGACCCGCAGACCGCGGTCAACCGTATGGTCGTGGAGTGCCAATCCCAAGGCAACGACCCGATCAAGCTCGTGGGCTCGCCGATCGACATGTCGGGCGCGGCGATCCAGCTCAAGCGTCCCCCGAGGCTTGGCGAGCATGGCCGCGAGGTGCTGAAGGAGCTTGGCTACCCGCCCTCGGCGGTCGACGCGCTGGTGAAGGAAGGCGTCGTCGCATGAGCGTGCTGTTCGAGGTCCGCGATCACGTCGCGCGGGTGACGATCGACCGCCCGCAGGTCATGAACGCGATCGACGCGGCGACCGAGGCCGAGTTGGAGCGCATCTGGACCAAGATCGAGGGCGACAACGATGTCCGCGCCGTGGTGCTGACCGGTGCCGGCGACCGTGCCTTCTGCGCCGGGGCCGATGTGAAGAACGTGTCCAAGACGGGACTCGAGTACTGGGCCGACACGCGCGCCAACGGCTTCGGCGGCATCGCGCTGCGCAGCACGCTGGACGTGCCGGTGATCGCGCGGGTCAACGGCCACGCCTTGGGCGGCGGGTTCGAGACGGTGCTGGGCTGCGACATCGTGATCGCGGCGGAGGAGGCGACCTTTGCCTTCCCCGAGCCGCGCCTCGGCCGCATTCCGCTCGACGGCGGCATGGTGCTGCTGCAGCGCCAGATCCCGTTCCGCGCCGCCATGGGCGTGCTGATGACCGGCCGGCGCGTCAAGGCCAGCGAGGCGCTGTCGCTCGGCATCGTCAACGAGGTGGTGCCGCGCGCCGAGCTCGATCAGGCGGTCGACCGCTGGCTGAAGGAGATCCTGGCCTGCGCACCGCTGTCGATCCGCGCCATCAAGCAGACCGTGCGGCGCACGGCGCATCTCCAGGCCCAGGAGGCGCGGGCGGCCAAGCTGCCGGCGCTGATCGCGGCGCTGCAGAGCGTGGACCAGGACGAGGGCGTCGCCGCCTTCCGCGAGAAGCGCCAGCCGGTGTGGCAGGGGCGCTAGGCCGATGGCCTACGTCATCACCGAGGCCTGCGTCGACGTGAAGGACCTAGCCTGCATCAAGGCCTGCCCGGTGGAGTGCATCTATACCGGCGGGCGGATGCTCTACATCCAGCCCGAGGAATGCATCAACTGTGCGCTCTGCCTGTCGGTGTGCCCCGTCCAGGCGATCTACGAAGACGAGCTGATCCCGGGCGAGATGGAGCACTACATCGCGATCAATGCCGAGTTCTTCGGCGATCAGGTGACCGGGTGGGGCAGCCCGCACGGCGCCGGGCCGCGCTACACGACGGACAAGGATCACCCCTTCGTGGCCGCCTTGCCGGCCAGGCCGGCGAAGTAGGGCGCGGCCTCGTCGGCGGTTTCCAGCTCCGGCTTCGCCGTCTCCAGGATCTCCGCCCGGACCGCGGCGAAGCGGTCGCGCGCCTTGTCCTCGTCAAACCCCAGCACCTTGCCGTCGCGATAGACCCAGGCGCCGCCGACCATGACGGCGTGGACGCAGTCCGGCCCGCCGTAGTGGACCACCGAAACGAGGTTCTCGACCAGCGGCGCCCGCGCCGCGCCGCGCAGATCGAGCACGGTCAGGTCGGCGGCGTAGCCCGTCGCGATCCGACCGGTCTTGCCCGCCAGGCCCATGGCGCGCGCGCCGCCCTCCGTCGCCCAGCCCAGCGCCTCGGCCGCATTCGGCCAGTCCGCGGGGTCGTCGATGCCGGGCCGCGGCAGGGTCATCGCCAGGCGCATGACTTCGAACAAGTCGTGGCGGCCGCCCGAGTTCGATCCGTCGCTTCCCAGGGCGATCCGCATCCCGCGCCGGCGGTAGTCCGCCATCGGCAGCACGCCGCTGCCCAGGACCAGGTTGCTGATCGGATTGTGGACGACGGTGACGCCGTGCTCGGCCAGCAGCGCGCGCTCGTTCGGCGCGGTCCAGATGCCGTGCGCGACGGAGAGGCGCTCGTTGAGCAGGCCTTCCGCGGCCATGGCGCCAACCACGCCGTCCTTGAACAGGCGTCGCCCGATCCCGGCCTGCGCGCGCGTCTCCAGCAGGTGCGTGTGCGCGCCGAGATCGAGCTCGCGCGCCAGGTTGCGCCACAGCGTCCAGAGCGCCGGCGAGCAGCGCTGCGGCGCGTTGGGCCCGAGCAACAGCAGGAGGCGCCCGTCGCGCCCGTGCCAGTCGCGGTGCAGGCGGCGGAACAGCGCGTCCATCTCGGCCGGGCCGGGACGCGGCGGGCCTTCCACGCGCCGGCGCAGGGCGTCGGGCAGGGCGATGCCGAGCAGGTCGTGGTCCGGGGTGTCGTGCAGCATCGGCGCCAGGGCCACGCGCATCCCGGTCTCGCCATGGGCGGCGAAGGCCAGCTCCGCGCGACCGGCATAGGCGAAATGGTCGATACAGCCGGTGATGCCGCCGCGCAGCATCTCGGCGGCGGTCAGCAGCACGGCCAGGCGGAAGGCCTCGTCGCCCAGCGCCCGGCCCAGCGCCACCGTGTAGAGCGCCCAGGGCTCCAGCGGCAGGGAATTCTCGGTGCCGCGCGCCGCGGTGCTGTAGGAGTGGGAATGGGCGCTGACCAGGCCCGGCATCAGTACCTGGCCCTCAAGGTCGACGGCCTCGGTCGTTCCCCTGGCCGCCTCGATCTCCGCCGGCGACTGCAGGATCGCTGCGATATGCCGGTCTTGGATGAGGAGGGCGCCCCACGGCAGCGACGCTTGCGCGTCCACCCCGGGCAGAACCAGCCTCGCATTGTGCAGAAGCAGCCCGGCCATCCGACTCCTCGATCTTCGCCCTTGATACCACGACCGCGCCACTCGGCAGCATTACCCGGTTAACGCCGTTGACATTGTCGACAATCGACAGCAGTCTCTTTGGCAAGATCCGGGCGCATGAACGCCGGGACACCGAGGGGAAACGCGGGGGATGGGCGCTCCACAGGCATCCAAGGCATTGTCGCGCTTCACCGTTCTGGACCTGACCCGGGTCCGGTCGGGGCCGACCGCCGTGCGCCAACTCGCCGACTGGGGCGCCAACGTCATCAAGATCGAGATGCCCGAGCGGCTGGACGAGGGCGAGGC
>JAEULC010000354.1 GCA_016792605.1 Rhodospirillales bacterium | reverse complement strand
AAGGGCAGGGTCATGCCCTTGGTCGGCATCAGGTGCAGCGACGATCCCATGTTGATGATCGCCTGCAGGCCGAACTGCACGAACAGGCCGGTGGTCGCCAGCAGGATGAACAGGTTGTTCTCCTGCAGCGCCTTGCCGAAGCCGCGCATGACAACGAAGGCGAACAGCGCGACGATCAGGAGGCAGGTGATGAGCCCGAACTCCTCGCCGGCGACGGCGAAGATGAAGTCGGCATGGGCGTCCGGGATCGAGCGCTTGACGATGCCTTCGCCCGGGCCGCGGCCGAACAGCCCGCCGTTGATGAAGGCCTCCATCGCGCGGTCGACCTGGTAGCTGTCGCCCGAACCCGGATCGAGGAAGCGGTTGATGCGGCTGGTCACGTGCGGCAGCCACAGATAGGCGCCGAACAGGCCGGCGAAGCCCAGGATGCCGAGCGCGCCGACCAGCCACAGCGGCAGGCCGGCCAGGAAGAACTGGGCGAACCACACGGCGCTGACCACCACCGCCATGCCGAGGTCAGGCTGCTTGATCAGGAGGCCGACGATCACGCCGTAGAGCGCGATCGAGGCGATGTAGCCGGGGAAGCGGCCGTTGACCTTCTGCGCCGCGAACAGCCAGGCGGCGACCACGGCGAAGAGCGGCTTCAGGAACTCCGAGGGCTGGAGCTGGAAGCCCGGCAGCATGACCCAGCGGCGCGCGCCCTTGATCTCCTGGCCAAAGAAGGTCAGCGCGGTCAGGCCGATGAACAGCGCCAGGCCGACCACCGACACGCGCACGATCTGGCGCGGCGTCAGGAGCGAGCAGGCGAACATCAGCAGGATCGCGACCGGCAGCAGCAGCAGCTGGCGCTTGACGAAGTGGTAGGGCTCGACGCCGATGCGCGAGGCCACGGCCGGGCTGGCCGCCATCGCCAGGATGATGCCGCAGAAGATCAGCGCGCCCAGCGCCAGGATCAGCCAGCGGTCGACGGTCCACCACCAGCGGCCGAGGACGGAGGTATCGGTGCGGGCGATCGCGCTCATTGCACCGCCCTTTCCCGCGTCGTCATCGACGCAACGAGCCGGCGGAACGTGTCGCCGCGCGCCTCGAAGTCGGTGAACTGGTCGAAGGACGCGCAGGCCGGCGACAGGAGAACGACGGCGTCCTTCGCCCTGTCCTTCAGCGCGGCGGCGTAGGCGTGTTCCAGTGCGGTCTGAAGATCGCCACATTCCTCCAGCGCGATCAGGCCCTTGAGCTCGCGGGCGAAGCGCGGGCTGGCCTCGCCGATCAGGAAGCCGCGGCGGACATTCTTGAAGAAGGGGTGCAGCAGGTCGAGCGGCCCGTCCTTGGGCTTGCCGCCGGCGATCCAGTAGATCGTGCCGTAGCTGGCGAGCGCCTTGGCGGCGGCGTCGGCGTTGGTGGCCTTGCTGTCGTTGACGAAGCGAATGCCGCGGATCGTGCCGACCAGTTCCTGGCGATGGGCGAGGCCCGGGTAGCTGCGGATGCCCTCGGCGATGGCCGTAGGCGCGACGCCGACGGCGCGCGCCGTCGCATAGGCGGCGGCGGCATTCTGCCAGTTGTGCCGGCCGGGCAGGGTGGCGACGTCGCGCAGGTCGAGCGCCTGGCGGGCCGCGCCCTCGGTGTCGTCGATCAGCACGCCGTCCGGCGCGTAGACGCCGCCCTTGACCACGATCTCGCTGGAAATCGGCAGGACGGTGCGGCCGCCCTTTGTCTTCAGGTCGTCGTGGATGCGGCGGCAGTGGTCGTCGTCGACGCCGATCACCGCGGTCTGCGCCGCGCCCTGGCCGGCGAAGATCCGGCGCTTGGCCTGGATGTAGCCGTCCATGCCGCCGTGGCGGTCGAGATGATCCGGCGTGACGTTCAGCAGCACCGCTACGTCGAAGGCGATCGAGAAGGTCAGCTCGAGCTGGTAGGACGACATTTCCAGCACGTAGATGCCGTCGCGGCCGAGCGGCGCGAGCGACAGGGCTGCCGTGCCGATGTTGCCGCCCACCTCGGCCTTGCGCCCGGCGCGGCGCAGGACGTGGCCGACCAGCGCCGTCGTCGTCGACTTGCCGTTGGTGCCGGTGATGCCGACAAAGGCGGCCTGGCGCTGGGCGCGGCCGAGCAGGTCCACGTCGCCGATGATCTGGACGCCGGCGGCCTTCGCCGCGGCGGCGACCGGGTGCGGCTTGGGGAAGCTGTGCGGGATGCCGGGGCTCAGCACCAGCGCGTCGGCCTTGGCCCAGTCGAAGCCGTCGAGCGCGCCGATGGCGATGCCCGCGGCGGCGGCCTCGTTGCGCTTCTTGGCGTCGTCGTCCCAGGCCTGGACCTTGGCGCCGGATGCCGCGAGCGCGCGGGCGGTCGGCAGGCCCGACTTGCCCAGGCCCATCACGGCAACCGTCTTTCCGGCCATGGCGCTGCAGTCGATCATCGCCATCACCGCAGCTTCAACGTGGACAGCCCGGCGAGCGCCAGGATGACCGAGATGATCCAGAAGCGGATGACGATCTGCTGCTCGTGCCAGCCCTTCTTCTGGAAGTGGTGATGGATCGGCGCCATCAGGAAGATGCGCTTGCCGGTGCGCTTGAACCAGAAGACCTGGATCATCACGGACAGGGCTTCCACGACGAAGAGCCCGCCGACGATCGCCAGCACCAGCTCGTGCTTGGTGGCGACCGCGACGACGCCCAGCGCGCCGCCGATCGACAGCGAGCCGGTGTCGCCCATGAACACCTGCGCGGGGTGGGCGTTGTACCAGAGGAAGCCGAGGCCGGCGCCGACCAGCGTGGCGCTGAACACGGCCAGCTCGCCGACACCCGGCACGTGGTGGATCTGCAGGTAGTTGGCGAAGACCACGTTGCCGCAGAGATAGGCGATGAGGCTGAAGCAGCCCGCCGCGATCATCACCGGGCCGATCGCCAGGCCGTCGAGCCCGTCGGTCAGGTTGACGGCGTTCGATGCGCCGACCATCACGAAGACGGCGAAGGGGATGAAGGCGTAGCTGAGCGGGATCAGCACGTTCTTGAACACCGGGATCGCCAGGCTGGTGCCGATCGAGGTGCGGGTCAGGTACATCAGCCAGATCGCGGCGACCAGGCCGACGGCGATGAGCGCCGCGAGCTTGAACCGGCCCGGCAGGCCTTTGGGGTTGCGGCGCGACAGCTTGAGAAAGTCGTCGACGAAGCCGACCGCGCCGAAGCCCAGCGTCACCATTAGCGCGACCCAGACATAGCCGTTGGTCAGGTCGGCCCAGAGCAGCGTGCTGACCACGATCGCCAGCAGCATCATGAAGCCGCCCATCGTGGGCGTGCCCTTCTTCGCCAGGTGCGATTCCGGGATGTCGTCGCGGATCGGCTGGCCGGTCGGCTGCAGGCTGCGCAGCCAGGCGATGATCTTCGGCCCCATGGCGAAGCTGAGCAGCCACGCCGTCGCCACCGCACCGCCGCTGCGGAAGGTCAGGTAGCGGAAGACGTTGAACGGATTGAACTGGTCCGACAGGGGGTAGAGCAGGTTGTAGAGCATCCGCCGCCCCTAGTTGCCGTTCGCCGCGGCGGGCGCGGCGTCGGCGAGGTTGCGGAGCGCGGCCACGATCGGCGCCATGTTGGTGCCGAGCGAACCCTTGACCATGACCACGTCGCCCGCGCGCACGGCGCCGACGATGCGGGGGCTGAGCTCGGTCGAGGTCGCGGCATGGGCGCCGCGCTGGCGCTGGCCGATCATGTCGTACATCAGGCGCATGTGCGGGCCGCAGGCGAAGACAAGGTCGATGCCGGCCTGGATCACGTCGGGCGCCAGCTCGCGGTGCATCTCGCCGGCCCCGTCGCCGAGCTCGCGCATGTCGCCCATCACCGCGATGCGGCGGCCGCCGGCGCCGGGCTTGGTGCCGGCGAGCACTTGGAGCGCGGCGCGCATCGAGGCCGGGCTGGCGTTGTAGGATTCGTCGATCAGCTCGAAGGCGCCGCCGCCCGGCAGGTCGACGCGGTGACGCTCGCCGCGGCCCTTGAGGGGCTTCAGGCGGCTGAGGCTGGAGGCGCCGATGGCGATGTCGCCGCCGGCCGCGCGCACCGCGGTCAGCACGGCCAGGCTGTTGACGACCCAGTGCCTGCCGGCCATGGCGATGCAGTAGTCGATGCGCTCGCCGCCGATCTCGGCCTGGACGGCGCTGCAGGTCGCGTGCAGCGAGCAGTCGATCAGCCGCGCATAGGCGTTCTCGTCCGTGCCGAAGGACAGGATGCGCATCAGGCCGCGGTCCTGCGCCGACTTCATCAGCCGGGCGAAGTGGGGGTTGTCGATGTTCAGCACCGCGGCGCCGGCGGCGCTCATGCCGTCGAAGATCTCGGCCTTGGCGTCGGCGATGGCCTCGACCGAGCCGAAGAACTCGATATGCACCGGCTCGACATTGGTGATGACCGCGACGTCCGGGCGGACCAGGTGGCTCAAGCGCGAGATCTCGCCGGCATGGTTCATGCCCAGCTCGAACACCGCGTAGGCGGCGTCGCGCGGCAGGCGGGCCAGCGACAGCGGCGCGCCGATCTCGTTGTTCAGGTTGCCGGCCGAGGCGTGGGTCTTGCCCTGCACCGAGAGGGCGAGCGCGAGCGCTTCCTTGGTGCCGGTCTTGCCGACGCTGCCGGTCACCGCGATGACGCGGGCCTGCGAGCGGGCGCGGGCGGCGATCGCGAGGTTCCGAAGCGCGGCCAGCGTGTCCTCGACGACCAGCAGCGGCTTGTCCTCGGCGAGGCCGGCTGGCACGCGGCTGACGATGGCGGCAGCGGCACCGCGCCGGAAGGCGTCGGCGACGAAGTCATGCCCGTCGACGCGCTCGCCCTTGATCGCGACGAACAGGTCGCCCTCGGCGACCTGGCGGCTGTCGATGGCGACGCCCGCGGCGCGCCAGGCCTGGCCGACCGGCACGCTAATCGCAGCGGCGGCCTCGGCGGCGGTCCAGAGCTGGGGCTTACCGATCATCGGCCGGCTCCGCTTGGCGTGGAGTCGGGCGAGGAGGGGAAGAGGGCCTTCCTGGCCAGCGCGGCGACGACCACGCGTGCCTCCTCGGCATCGTTGAAGGGCAGGACCGTGTTGCCCACGATCTGGCCCTGTTCGTGTCCTTTTCCGGCGATCACCAGCACGTCGCCCGCATCGAGCTGCTCGATGGCGGTGGCGATGGCCTTGGCGCGGTCGCCGATTTCCTGAACCTTGCCGCGCGCGGCCGCCGGCACGCCGGCGATCATCTGGGCGCGGATCGCGGCCGGATCCTCGCTGCGCGGATTGTCGTCGGTGATGATCGTGCGGTCGGCGAGGCGGGCGGCGATCTCGCCCATCTCCGGGCGCTTGCCGCGGTCGCGGTCGCCGCCGCAGCCCACCACGACGACCAGCCTGTTCTGCGCCAGCGGGCGCAGCGTCTCCAGGATCACGCGCAGCGCGCCCGGCTTGTGGGCGTAGTCGACGAATACCGGCGCGCCCGAGGGGTGGGTGGCGACGCGCTCGATCCGGCCCGGGACGACGTTCAGGCTGGAGAGCGCGGCGAGCGCCTGGCGGTCGTCGGCGCCGCAGCCCACGGCCAGGCCGATGGCGCAGAGCGCGTTGTGGGCCTGGAAGGCGCCGGCGACCGGCAGCAGCAGGTCGGCGCGGCGGCCGAAGGCGTTGAGCGTCAGGATCTGCCCTTCCGGCGTCGGCGTCAGCGCCTCGAGCCTCAGGTCGGCGCCGGCGCGGCCGTAGCTGATGACGCGGTGGCGGCGCGCGTTCGCGACCGTCAGCAGCGCCTCGTATTCCGGGATGTCGGCGTTGAGCACCGCGACGCGGCCCATCGGCATGACGGTGTTGAACAGCCGCAGCTTGGCGCCGAGGTAGGACTGCATGTCCGGGTGGTAGTCGAGATGGTCGCGCGACAGGTTGGTGAAGGCCGCGGCCTTGATGTCGATGCCGTCGAGGCGGCACTGCTCGATGCCGTGGCTCGAGGCCTCGATCGCCAGATGGTCGACGCCGGACCTGGCCAGCGCGGCAAGGTCGGCGTGCAGCTCGACCGGGTCGGGCGTGGTCAGCGATCCCTTGCGCTCGAAATTTGGCGCGACGATGCCGAGCGTACCGAGGCTGGCGGCCTGGTAGCCCAGCGTCGCCCAGACCTGGCGGGTGAAGGCGACGGTCGAGGTCTTGCCGCTGGTGCCGGTGACCGCGGCGACCGTGCGCGGCTGCAGCCCGTGGAACTTCGCCGCCATCAGCGCCAGGGAGCGGCGCGGGTTGGCGTCGGCCAGCACCGGCACGGCATGGCCGTCGGCGGCGACCGGGGCGGGCAGGAGCTGGCGCAGGTCGGTCAGGATGGCGACGGCGCCCTTGGCCAAGGCGTCGGGGATGTAGGCGCGGCCGTCGCCGCGCGCGCCTTCCAGCGCCGCGAACAGGTAGCCCGGCTTCACCGCGCGGCTGTCGGCGGTCAGTCCGCTGATGTCGAGGTCGGCCGTGGCGTTGGCTTGGCGCACCCCGTCCCCCCCGATCAGCTCAGTTAGCCGCAACGCCGGTCCCCGGCGCGCGCGCGTTCTGCACGGAGCGGGCGGGCGGGCGGTCGACGGGCTCGAGGCCGAGCAGCGGGGCGAGGCGCGTCACCAGCCGGCCGACGGTCGGCGCGGCCACGGCGCCGCCGGTGGCGAAGCCGCCGGTCTGCTTGGTGCCGTGCGGCTCGTCGAGCATCGCCAGGATCACGTAGCGCGGGTCGTCGATCGGGAAGGCGCCGACGAAGGAGGAGAGCAGCGACTTGCGCGCGTAGCCGCCATGGGCGCTGACCTTCTCGGCCGAGCCGGTCTTGCCGCCGACGCGGTAGCCCGCGACCTCGGCCTTCTTGCCGGTGCCCTTCTCGACCACCATGCGCATCAGCCCGCGCATCGTGCGCGAAGTCTCGGGCGAGATCACCTGGCGGCCCGGCGGGACGTCGTTGGGGTCGCGCTTCAGAAGCGTCGAGGGCCGCAGCACGCCGCCATTCGCCAGGGTGGCAACGGCGTTGACGAGCTGCATCGGGCTGACCGCGATGCCGTGCCCGAAGGCGATCGTCATCGTGTTGATCTCTTTCCAGTTCGACGGGAACATCGGCTGGCCGATTTCCGGCATCTCCAGCGGGGCCGCGTCCAGCATGCCGATGCGGCGCATGAAGTCCTTCTGCCGCGCCGGGCCGACCGCCACGCCCATGCGCGCCGCGCCGATGTTCGACGAGTACTGCAGCACTTCCGAGGTCGTCAGCCAGCGCCGCTCGCCGCCGCGGAAGTCCTTGATCGTGAAGCGCGAGATCTGGATCGGGTGGGTCGCGTCCCAGGTGCTGCCGAGATTGGCGACGCCGAGGTCGAGCGCCATCGCCAGCGTCAAGAGCTTGAAGGTCGAGCCCATCTCGTAGACGCCGAGCGTGGGCCGGTTGAAGCGGTTTTCCGGCGGCATCGCGCCCGGGCGGTGCGGGTCGAAGTCGGGCAGGGAGACCATCGCCACGATCTCGCCGGTGCGCGCATCCAGGATCATGCCGGCGGCGCCGACCGCGCGGAACTCGTCGATCGAACGCTGCAGCTCCTCGCGCATCACGAACTGGGCGCGGATGTCGAGCGACAGCTTCACCGGATGCTGCGCGGCGCGGAGCTGGTCGTCGAAGCGGCGCTCGATGCCGGCCAGGCCCTTGTTGTCGATGTCGGTGAAGCCAACGATGTGCGCGGCGATGTTGCCGAGCGGGTAGACGCGGCGCTCGTCGCGCTGGAAGTCGACGCCGGGAATGCCCAGGCGGTTGACCTCGTACTGCTGTTTCGGGGTCAGGTTGCGGCGCAGCCAGACGAAGCTCTTGCCGTTCGACAGCTTGGCCCGGATGTCCGCCTCGTCGGCGTCGAGCACCGGCGCCAGGCGGCTGGCGGCATCGGCCGCGTTCGGCACCAGCCTGGGGTTGGCGTAGAGCGACGCGGTCTCGAGGCTGGTCGCCAGCAGCACGCCGTTGCGGTCCGAGATGTCGGCGCGGAAGGATTCGAACGCGCCGGCGCGCGGCGCGGTGGCGACCCGCGGCTCCGACGAGCGGCCGATCAGCGTCACGTCG
>JAEULC010000331.1 GCA_016792605.1 Rhodospirillales bacterium | reverse complement strand
CGCGCGGGCCGAAGCGGTGGTCGCCGAGGCTCGGGCGCTGCGGGAAGCGATCGCCCGGCTGTTCCAGGGGCGGGCCCGGCCGGACGACCTCGCCCTGGTCAACGGGTTTCTCGCCCGGGCGCCGCGCGCGGGGCTGGTGCGCCAGGGGTCTGGGTTCGGCTGGGACACCGACGCCGATCCGCTGCGCGCCCCGCTCTGGCCCGTCCTGTGGAACGCCGCCGACCTGATGACCGGCGATGCGCGCGACCGGGTGCGCTGCTGCGCCGATCCGGAGTGCCGCTGGATGTTCCTGGACACGGCGCGCAACCGCCCGCGCCTGTGGTGCTCGATGGAAGATTGCGGCAACCGCGCCAAGGCGCGGCGCCACTACCTGCGGTCGAAGCGCGCTTCCTGAGCCTGCTATAGTCCCGGGCGATGTCCCGGCTGACCGCGATCTACCGCATCCGCAGCGACGCGCGCGCGATCGACGCGCGCGCGCGGTCGATCGCCGTCGAGCAATCGGTCGAGATGCCGGTCGACGCGATCGACGACCCGGCCGTGCTCGCCGACATCGTCGGCCAGGTCGAGCAGATCGTGGATCTTGGCCAGGATGTCTTCGAGGTCCGGGTCGGCCTTGCCGTGGCGACGACCGGGTCCGAGCCCGGGCAGCTCCTGAACATGCTCTACGGCAACTCCTCCATCCACGACGACGTGACGCTGTGGGACGCCGAGTTTCCCGACGACCTGCTGCACGCCTTCCCCGGGCCGAACCGCGGGCTGGATGGGCTGCGCCACCGCGTCGGCGCCGCCGGGCGGGCCATGACCTGCTCGGCGCTCAAGCCCCAGGGCCTGCCGCCGGCGACGCTGGCCGGGATCGCCCTGCGCCTGGCCGAGGGCGGGATCGACTTCATCAAGGACGACCACGGCCTCGCCGACCAGGCCTACTCCCCCTTCGCCCGGCGGGTTGCGGCGGTGCAGGCGGCACTGCGCAAGTCGGGCCGCAAGACCTGCTACCTGCCGAGCCTGTCGGGCAGCCTCGACCAGATGGTGGCGCAGGTCGAGCAGGCGCGGAACGAGGGCGTCGACTTTGTCCTCCTCGCCCCGATGATCGCCGGCCTGGCCAATTTCCACGCGCTGGTGCGCGCCTATCCGACGATGGGCTTCATGACCCATCCGGCGATGGCCGGCGCATCGCGGATCGCGCCGCCGCTGCTGCTCGGCAAGCTGTTCCGCCTGATGGGCAGCGATGCGACCGTGTTTCCCAATCACGGCGGGCGCTTCGGCTACGCGCCCGAGACCTGCCGGGCGCTGGCCGAGGCGTGCCGCCGGCCCTATGCCGGCCGCCGTCCCTCGGTGCCGGTCCCAGCCGGCGGCATGACCGCCGAGCGGATCGACGAGATGTTGGCGTTCTACGGGCCCGACACCATGTTGCTGATCGGCGGCGGGCTGCTGCAGGCACGCGACCGCCTGGCCGAAGCCGCCGCCGCGTTCACGAGGCGCGTGGCGCAAGCAGGACACGACTGATGGACGAACCGAAGCGCTTCCGCGCGGCGCGCGACAACTTTCGCTGGGACGGCGTCGCCGAGCTCGCCTACAAGCAGGACGGCAGCGCGCCGTTCAAGGACATCTCGCGCCAGGTGCTGTTCGACGAGCCGTCGCTCGGCTGCCAGCTGCGCTATTTCGAGATGAAGCCCGCGGGCTATTCGACGCTGGAGCGGCACGAGCACGTCCACGCCGTGATGATCCTGCGTGGCCACGGCGCCTGCCTGGTCGGCGACGAAGTGCGGCGGGTGAAGCCGCATGACCTGGTGACGATCCCGCCGATGACCTGGCACCAGTTCCGCGCCGATCCCGGCGAGGCCATGGGATTCCTTTGCATGGTCAACCAGGCGCGCGACAAGCCGCAGCTTCCGTCCGCCGGCGACCTCGACGCGTTGCGCAAGAATCCGCGCATTGCCGCATTTCTGGACGACGCGCACCACGATTGAGAAGGCGCGCGCGCCCGATCTGCGCGAATTCGTGTCTTGTGGCGTCCCGCCGGCCGATTTCCCAAGGCCGGGGTTGAGTGCGGCCCCGCAATTGTGATCTAATTTGTCTCACTACAACTCCTGCAGGGGACGGTGGATCATGGCTGGATCGAAAGGCTTCACGCGCCGCGAGCTGGGACTGCTGGCGGCGAATATCGGCGTGGCGACGATGGCGGGCGGGATAATGTTCCCGTCGATCGCCGGGGCGCAGCAAGCCAAGGCCGTGCTCGGCCATTTCGGCGGCGCGAACCCGCAGACCTTCGGCAAGGCGACCGGCGATTTCCAGAAGGGATTCGGCAGCAAGGCCACGGCCGAGTTCGTCACCGTCAGCGCCGGGCCGCAGATCGTCGCCGCCATGGCCGGCAACTCGATCGACATCTGCAACATCGGCTCCAGCCCGATGGTGATCGGCTTCGCCCAGGGCATCAAGATCTCGATGGTTTACGTGCAGAAGTACATCACCAACAGCGAGTGCCTGGCCGTGCGCAACGACGCCGGCGTCGGGAGCCTGAAGGACCTGAAGGGCAAGAAGATCGGACTGCCGTTCAACACCTCGGTCCACTTCGCCATGCTGGGCGCGCTGGAGGAGGCGGGCCTGAAGGTCACCGACGTGACTCTGGTGAACCTGCGCCCCGACTCGATCCTGGCGACCTGGAAGCGCAAGGACATCGACGCCGCCTATATCTGGCACCCGGTGCTGTCCGATCTGGTTTCGGACGGCGGCAAGATCATGTTCGAAACCGGCACGCTGGCGAAGAAGGGCGTGCTGGTGTTCGACGGCATCATCGTGCGCAACGAGTTCAAGGAGAAGCACCCCGACCTGGTGCTGTCCTACCTCAAGACCTATGACGCGCTCTGCGGCATGTACAAGAACCAGCAGCCGAAGGTCGTCGAGGTGATCTCGCCCTTCCTCAGCATCCCGCCGGCGAAGGCGCAGGAATACATCGACACGTTCCACACCATCACGCCCAAGGAAATGGCGACCGAGAACTGGATGGGCCTGCCCGGCGCCAAGGAGACCGGCGTCACCAGGACGATGATGAAGCAGGCCGAGTTCTTGAAGGCGGCCGACCAGCTCAAGGACATCCCGCCGAGCTTCGCGCCCTATGTCGACCAGAGCTTCCTGGCGAAGATGATCTAGGCACCCGTGTCGATCGCGCCGATCGCGCTCGACCACGCGGACCGCAGGGCCGCGGCCAAGCTGGTCTTCGACGGTGTGTCGAAGCGCTTCGGCCGCGGCCCCGAATCCGTGCTGGCGGTCCAGCGCGCCGACGCCTATGTCGGCGAAGGCGACTTCCTGTGCATCGTCGGGCCGTCGGGCTGCGGCAAGTCAACGCTGCTCAACATCGTCGCCGGCTTCGAGACGCCGACCGCCGGCGAGGTGCGGCTGGACGGCAGGCTCGTCGACCGCCCGGGCGCCGAGCGCGGCGTGGTGTTCCAGCAGGGCGCGCTCTTCACCTGGATGACGGTGCTGGAGAACGTGGCCTTCGGGCCTCGTGCGCGGGGCGTTCCGGCGGCCGAGGCGCGCGACCGGGCGATGGCCTATCTGGAGATGGTCGGGCTCAAGAGCTTCGCCAAGCGCTACCCCTACGAGCTCTCGGGCGGGATGCAGCAGCGCGTGGGCATCGCCCGGGCGCTGGCGAACGACCCCGACGTGCTGCTGATGGACGAGCCCTTCGCGGCCTTGGACCAGCAGACACGCGAGCTGCTGCAGGAGGAGATCAAGCGCATCTGGAAGCGCACGCGCAAGACGGTGCTGTGGATCACCCACAGCATCGAGGAGGCGCTGTTCCTGGCCAGCCACCTGGTGGTGATGACCGCGCGGCCCGGGCGGCTGAAGGCGGCCTACGCCGTCGACTTCGATTCCGAGCGCGATCCGAACGTGACGACCAGTGCCGGATTCACCTCAGCCAAGCGCGAGATCGTGGGCCTGCTGCGCGAGGAATCGATCGAGGCGCAGCGCCAGGAAGGGGTGGCGACTTGAGCGCACGCAACCTCGACCCCGGGCTTGCCGCCGACGTGCCGGACACCGACGACGTCGGCGTCGCGAACCGCAGGGCCGCGCGCCGCAGCCGGGCGCTGAGCCTGGCGAGCTTCGCCGCCATGCTGCTGTTCTGGACCGCGATCACGGGATCCGGCCTGTGGAAGCCGGTTGTCGACCCGGTGTTCCTGCCCTCGCCGCTGGCGGTGCTGCAGGCATTGCAGAAGCTGCTCAACACCGGCTACCAGGGCAAGAGCCTGCTGCACCATTTCCTCATCAGCCTGATGCGCTTCGGCCTGGCCTTCGGCTTCTGCATTTTCGTCGGCGTGCCGATCGGCCTGCTGATGGGCATGAGCGCCAATGCCCGCGCGCTGCTCGACCCGCCGATCGAGACGACGCGGCCGATCCCGAAGCTGGCATTGCTGCCGCTGTTCATCATCTGGTTCGGCATCGGCGAGCTGTCGAAGACCATCGTCATCATTGCGGCCTTGTTCCCGCTGATGTCGATCAGCGCGATGCAGGCGGTACGTTCGGTCAGCATCCGCAAGATCCAGGCGGCCGAATCGCTTGGCGCCTCGCGCTGGACGATCTTCCGGCGCGTCGTGCTGCCCGCGAGCCTGCCCGGCATCTTCACCGGCATCCGCATGTCGGTCGGCGTCGGCGTCACCATGCTGGTCGGCGCCGAGATGGTGGCGACCAGCGACGGCATCGCCTGGATGGCGCTCAGCGCCGCCGACTTCATCCAGACCGACATCGTGCTGGTCGGCGTGCTCATCATGGCCGCGATGGGCTACACGCTCGACCGCCTATGCCGCCTGATCGAGGCCCGCCTGGTGCACTGGAGCGGCAAGGACTAGGGTCGCGGAAAAGACTGACCCGTCAGTAGGTGACGGCGATCTTGGCCTTCTCCCCGGAGGACGCCTTCACCGTGGCGATCGCCGCCTTGAGGTCGGCCACGTAGGTCGCGCGCGAATCCTCGTGGATCAGGCTCATCATCATGTGCAGCGCCTTTGGCTCTCGCAGCAGGCCCGGCAGCCAGCCCTTGCCCGCCAGCTCCTCGGCGACGCGGTGGATGTCGACGTCGTTGGAGCCGATGGCGACGATGGTGAGGTCCGGCTTGCCCCAGATATGCAGGCCCGGGATGCTTTCGATCGCCGAGACGAACCCGTCGCGCATCGCCATCAGGCGCTTCGCCGTCTCGCAATAGCCCTCGACGCCCAGGAAGTTCATCGTCGCCCAGGAGGCGGCCACCCCGCCGCCGGCGCGCGTGCCGGCGAAAGTCTCGGTGGCGTAGCGGCCGTTCGGCCAGCCCTCGAACACGAAGGCCTGGGCCGAATGCTTGTCCTGGTCGCGGTAGAACACGGTCGAGGCCGGCTTGGGGCAGAAGCCGAACTTGTGCAGGTCGGCCGAGATCGACATGACGCCGGGCACGGCGAAGTCGAAATCGGGAATCGGGTAGCCGATCTTCTTCACGAAGGGCGCGACATAGCCGCCGACGCAGGCGTCGACATGCAGCCACACGCCGCGCTTCTGCGCCAGCTCACCCAGGGCCGCGATCGGGTCGATCGTGCCGAAGGAGAAGTTCGGGGCCGAGCCGACCAGCAGGATCGTGTCGGCGTCGATCGCCGCCTCCATCGCCTTGGGATCGGCGCGGAAGTCCGGCCCGTGCGGCACGCGGCGCACTTCCAGGTCCATGATCTGCGCCGCCTTGTCGAAGGCGGGGTGCGCCGTCACCGGCATGACCAGGTTGCCGCGATGCTGCTTGTCCTTGCGCTGGCGCCTGCTCCAGTCGCGGCAGGTCTTGACCGCCAGGAAGATGCTTTCCGTGCCGCCGGTGGTGAAGGTGCCGACGGCCCCCTCGGGTGCATGGAACAGGTCGAGGCCGAAGCCGACCACGTCGTCTTCCATGCGCTTGATGCTGTTGAAGGCGCGCTTGGCGCCCAGCGCGTTCTCGGTGAAGTACTCGACGAAGGCGTCGCGCCCGATCTCGTAGGTGCCGGGAATGCCGCGGAAGACGTAGAGCGGCGCGCGGCCGTGCTGCCAGTCCGTGTCGTTGCCCTTCAGCGCCTTGAGCTCGGCCATCAGCTCGTCGCGGCCGCGGCCCTTGGTCGGAAGCGTCTTACGCATGGCAAACCCCTCGAAATCCGGCGTTGGCGCGAGGGTAGAGCCGACCCTTCCTCGCGGTCAACGCCCCGGAAAAGTAGCAGCGCTACTTGCCGGTGCGCTTAATCGCCTGGATCGCCGTGTCGAGGGCGCCGAGGAAGCGCGAGCGATCCTCCTTGGCGAAGGGCCGGCCGCCGCTCGTCATCTGTCCGGTCTCGCGCAGCCCCGTCATCAGGTTGCGCGTGGCGAGGTCGTTGCCGATCGAGTTCGGGGTGAACGGCCGCCCGTCATGCGCGATGACGCGCGCCCCGGCCTTGACGCAGCGGCTGGCGAGCGGCACGTCCGAAGTGATCGCGATGTCGCCGGTGCCGACGCGCTCGGCGATCCAGTTGTCGGCGACGTCGAGCCCGTCGGGCACGATCACGCGCTCGATCCGCGGATCGTCGGGCGTGCGGATGCCGCCGTTCGACACGACATCGCCCTTCACGCCGTAGCGCTGGGCGACGCGGGAGATCTCGTCCTTTACCGGACAGGCGTCGGCATCGACATAGATGTCGAGCATGCTCGAGATCTAGTCGTAGAGATGGCAGGCCGCAAGCCGCCCGTCGCCGATGGCTTTGAGCGCGGGGGCCTCGACCCGGCAGCGGTCCATCGCCTGCGGGCAGCGCGGGTGGAA
>JAEULC010000311.1 GCA_016792605.1 Rhodospirillales bacterium | reverse complement strand
GACTGGCCGGTGATGTAGGCCGCGTCCTTCGACGCCAGGAACTGCACCAGCGCCGCCACCTCGTCCTGCTCGCCGATGCGGCCGAGCGGCACCTTGCTACAGAGCGTCGCCCACTCCTCCGGCGTCAGGAACTGCTCGGTGCCCTCCTCCTTGCGGATCAGGCCCGGGACGACGCAGTTCACCGTCACCTTGAAGGGCGCCATCTGCACCGCAAAGGCGCTGGTCATCGCCTCGAGCCCCAGCTTGATCGCGCCCGACCCCGGATAGACGGGATAGTCGTTGCGGAAGATGTGCGCGTTGTGGGTCGAGACCGTCACCACGCGGCCGTCGCGCGACTTCTTCAGGTAGGGCAGGGCGGCCGTGGCCATGTCGAAGAACCCGGCCAGCACCACGCCGTAGAGCTCGTCGAGGTCGGCGCGCGTCAGCTCGCCGATGACGCGGCGATTGGGGAAGCCGGCATTGGCGATCAGCACGTCGAGGCCGCCGAAGGCCTTCGCCGTCGCCTCGACCAGCTTGCCGCCGGCGCCGGGCACCTGCAGGTCGCAGAGCTCGATCGCGACCTCGGCGCCCTTGGCCTCGGCGGCCTTGGCCGCGCGCTCGCAGCCGGCGCGGTTGGTCTTGGCGTGCAGCATGATCGCCGTGTCGGGGCCGGCGAGGCGCTGCACGATGGCGGCGCCGATGCCGCTGCCCGACCCGGTGACGAGGATTGCGCGGCGCGCAGGGGTGCTCATGTGGGAACTCCATGGGTTTCGTGGCATGCTGCGGCGCTGGTCGCCAAGTCGAGGACATCATGAAAATTGCCGCCGTCGAAGCCTTCCGCATCTACCCGAAGGCCATCAAGGAAGCCTGGACCGAGGACGAATACGTGTGGCCGAGCGTCCTGCCCAGCGTGCTGGTGAAGGTGACGGCGGAGGACGGAACCTACGGCATCGGCGACGGGTCGAGCCAGACCTGGTACCTGGGCGAGACGGCGGCACAGATGGAAAGCTACGTCGCGCTCTACGGGAAGGCGCTGAAGGGTGTCGACCCCGGGAATTTCGCGCTGTGCCACAAGCTGATGGAGGCGGCGGTCGGCGGCGGCATGCCCGGTGGGCGCACGGCGCGCTCGGCGGTCGACATGGCGCTCTACGACCTGACCGGCAAGGCGCGGGGCATGCCGGTGCATGCGCTGCTCGGCGGCGCCCACCGCACCTCGTTCACCCTGCTGACCAACCTCTACCACAAGACGCCGGAGGAGATGGCCGCCGCCTGCCGCGACTTCGCCGGGCGCGGCTTCAAGGGGCTGAAGGTCAAGGTCGGCGACGTGGTGCTGGCCAAGGGCTGGGACCGCGCCAACATGGAGGCCGAACTGGCCAAGCTGGCGGCGGCGATCGAGGCCACGCCGCGCGACGTCTATATCGACGCCGACGCCAACCAGGGCTGGATCTCGCCGCAATGGACGGTGGCGGTGCTGAAGCGCTTCGCCGGCGCCGACAACCTGTCGATCGAGCAGCCCTTGCCCTACGCCGACCTGGCGGGCGCGGCGCATGTGCGGGCGGCGTCCGGCGTGCCCGTGATCCTGGACGAGTCGGTCTGGTCGCCCGAGCAGATGCTCTCGATCGCGCGGATGGGCGCCTGCGACCGCATCGTGCTGAAGATCAACCGTCTGGGCGGCTTCTTTCCCGCCGCCCAGACGGTCGCGATCTGCGAGGCGGCGGGGATCGGCGTCAGCGTCGACACCAATCCCTACACGCTGGTGGGGGACACGGCAGTCTGCCACATGGCGGCAATCGCCCGCGTGCCCTATCCGGTGGATTGCGAGGGGCATGTGTCGTTCGTCTCGCTTGGCACGCCCGGCGTCTTCAGCGGTGGCATCACCTTCCGCGACGGGCAGGCGCACCTGCCGGACGCGGCAGGCCTGGGCGTCGACGTGGACTGGGGCGCGCTGAAGCGGCATCAGGCGGCGAACGCGAAGCCCTAGCGTACCTCCACCCAGCCTTCGTGGGCATAGCGCTGGATCGCCTTCGGATCGAAGTCGAAGCCCAGCCCAGGCTCGCTCGGCAGGATCAGGTTGCCGTCCTTGTGCTGCAACTGCCGGTCGATCAGGCGGCGGAAGTTCAGCACCTGGTCGTCGGCGAAGAACTCCACGAAGCGGCAGTTCGGGATCGCGGCGACGAGGTGCACGTGGACGTCGTGGAACCAGTGCGGGCACAGCGTCACGCCGAAGCTGTCGGCCGTGGCGGCGATGCGGCGGAACTCGCTGATGCCGCCGCAGACGCAGGCGTCGGTCTGCAGGATCTGCGCGCCGCGCGCCTTGAGCAGGTCTAGAAAGCGCCAGCGCCCGACCTCGATCTCGCCGGTGGCGACGATGACCTTGGTGCGCTCGGCCAGCCGCGCATGGTTCTCGATGTCGTCCGGGCCGAACGGCTCTTCGATCCAGTAGGGATCGTAGGGCTCGTAGCGCTTCATGTAGCGCAGGGCGGTCGGCAGGTCGGTCCAGGCGTTGTTGGCATCGAGCATCAGGAGCACGTTGGGGCCGATCGCCTTGCGTGCCGCCTTGATCCGCGCCTCCTCGGCGTCGGGATCCAGGCGGCCGACCTTCATCTTGACCGCCTTGAAGCCAAGCGCGGCATAGGACGCCATTTCCTCGCCCAGCATGTCGGGCGTCTTGCCGTCGAGGTAGTAGCCGCCGCTGGTGTAGGCGGGTACCGAACCCAGGTGGGTGGCGCCGAGATATTTGTAGAGCGGCAGCTTGGCGGCGCGGGCGTTGCGGTCCCACAGCGCGATGTCGAGGATGCTGATCGCGCGCATGACCGCCCCCATGCGGCCCTGCAGCAGCGATTCCTGGTACATGCGCTGCCACAGGCCCTCGACCTGGTACGGGTCATGGCCGACCAGCAGGGGGCCCAGGAGCTCGCGCACGGCCAGCGTTACCAGGTGCCCGGCGCGGCTGCCGCCATAGCAGAAGCCGATGCCCTCAACCCCGTCATCGGTGCGGATCTTCACCAGCGCATAGTCGCGCGCCGCGACGGTGCGGGTGGCGAACGAGGTGACATTGTCGAGCGGCACCCGGACGGTGCAGCTCGACACGGAGACGATCTTGGCCATCGGCCGGCCTCCCGACGACCGGATCTTACTCGGCGGCCTTGGCGACCGAGGGGTTCTTCACCCAGCGCAGGATGTGCGTGCCGACCGCGACCAGGTCGCCGTGCTGGTTCTTCACCTCGATCGAGGACTTCGACTGGCGCTTGACCGGGTCGATCTCGGTGATCGTGTAGGTCAGCTTGACCGTGTCGTTGATGAAGACGGGGCCGAGGAAGCGGATCTTGTCGTAGCCCAGCGACACCGGCGTCTCGTCGATCGGGCCCGTGCGCGCCTGGCTCTTGTCGATCATCATGGTCGAGCAGGTCGACATGAAGCCCACCATCAGCACGCCGTGCGCGATGCGCTTGCCGTACTTGGACTTCGCCATGTACTCGTCGTTGACGTGGTTGCCCGACAGGTCGCCGGTGATGCCGGCGAAGAGGTAGATGTCGCTCTCGCCGACGGTCTTCTGGAAGGTGACGGTGTCGCCGATCTGGACGTGGAAATCAGCCATGGTGCTCTCCTGCGGACGCTGGAAATGGGGGAGATCAGGCCGGGGCGTGGGCTGCGCCGCGCCCCAACAGCTCGTCGACCTCGCCGGCCGACAGGCCGATCTCGGCCAGGACTTCCTTGGTGTGCTGCCCGGGCTTCGTGGCGAAGG
>JAEULC010000304.1 GCA_016792605.1 Rhodospirillales bacterium | reverse complement strand
AGCTGGCCGACCATAGCCAGGACGGCTCGATTCACTACGCCTGCATGGACTGGCGACACTTGGCCGAGCTGATCGCCGCGGGCCGGGCGATCTACGCCGAGCTGAAAAATGTCTGCATTTGGAACAAGACCAACGGCGGGATGGGGTCGCTTTACCGCTCGAAGCACGAGCTGGTCTTCGTGTTCAAGCACGGCAACGGCGCCCACATCAACAATATCGAGCTCGGCCGATTTGGGCGCTACAGAACCAATGTGTGGGATTATGCCGGGGTCAACACGCTGAACGCCGGCCGCGCCGAGGCCTTGGCCATGCACCCGACTGTCAAGCCGGTCCAGATGGTCGCCGACGCGATCCTGGACTGTTCGCGACGACGAGGCATCATCCTCGATGCCTTCCTCGGCAGTGGCAGCACGCTGATCGCCGCGGAGAAGACCGGGCGCCGCTGCTACGGCTTGGAACTGGAACCAAAATACGTCGACGTCGCGATCGAGCGGTTCCGGCAGCACAGCGGCCAGGATGCGGTTCACGCCGAGACGGGCAAGACCTTCACGCAGCTAAAGGCCGAACGCCTCCGCGCGATGGAGGCGGGCCATGAGTAAGGAGAAAGGCGACTACAAGGTCGGCTACGGAAAACCGCCGGTCGAGCATCAGGTGAAGAAGGGGCAGATTCTAAATCCGAAGGGTCGCCCTAAAGGGTCGACGAGTGCGAAGGCAAAGCTTGAAAAGGTGTTGGGCAAAAAAATCAAGATCAACGGCGAATCGATGACAGCATTGGAAGGCGCATGGACGGTGCAGATGGCCAAGGCGCTAAACAAGGGTGATACGAAAGCGCTCGAGCTGCTGATCAGCGCCGGAAAATATTTGGAGATCATCAAACCTGAGCCAGATCCGGACAAGGTAGAATTACCGCGTGTCTTAGTAGTACCTGAGCGTTTGCCCATCGACCGCTGGATGGAAGTCTACGGCAAGCCAATGCAGGAAAAGACTGGCGAGATTCCGGTCAGCACTGAAGGGCCTAAGCTCGCGGATTACGATCCGCGGCTACTTCGTAAGCGTTGAATTCGACAGGTGGCTGGACTTCTGCGTTAAAGCAAGCCTTCGTGGTCCGGCATGAAGGCGCAAGACCCTGATGATCGCGAACTTTGTCGGCACCTATTCGCCAAGGCGACCGAAGTGCTCGAGGATGCCCTGGAGACCGCGCTGGAGGGCCAGGGAGGGAGCTTGAGCGCGAGGCAGCGAGCGGTAGCCCAGCGCCTCAGCGCGCAGCTTGCCCGAGCCGTGGCGATTTATGAGGCGGTCGCGGCCCTGGTGCCGCGGCACGACCGCCGCCGCTAGAAACGGACTGGACTTCATCGGCAAAGGAAGATTCCATGGGAGGGTGCTCAGTCGTCGGTCATTGTTGTTCGTCAACGACCGGAGAAGGAGCCTCGAAATGGATGCATCAGATCAGGCCGAACACGCTGAATCAACGGTAGCCACCGGCCGCATTTTCGCAGCGCTCGAGTTGAGCAAGTCTGCGTGGGTGGTCGCCATGAGATTGCCGACCACGGAGAAGGTGAGTCTGTTTCGGATCGCCGGTGGCGACATTGAGCAGCTCTATGCCCTGTTCGCTCGAGCGCGCGATCGGGTCGGACACGCGGTAGAGATCTGCAGTTGCTACGAAGCGGGCTATGACGGGTTCTGGATACACCGAGCCTTGATCGCGCGAGGGATCGAGAACCTCGTTCTCGATTCATCGAGCATCCAGGTAAGCCGGCGCGGCCGGCGGGTGAAGACCGATCGAACCGACGCCGAAGGCTTGATCCGGGTACTGATGGCGTACCACCGTGGCGAGCACGATGTTGCCCAGGTCGTGCAGGTACCCTCACCGCAGGAGGAGGACGCCAAGCGGTTGCTGCGCAGCCGCAGCAACTTACTGCGCGAGCGCATCAGGCATTCCAACCGGATTGGTGGATTGCTTCATCTGCAGGGGATTCGCCGTATCGACCCAAGCCGGCGGAACTGGACGGCAGCCTTACCGAACCTCAGAACCGCGGATGGCAGCGCATTCCCGCCTCAGCTGATGCGTGAGATCAGGCGAGAGGCCAAGCTGCTTGCGACGGTGCAGGCTCTGCTCGCAGAGGTCGAGGCTGAGATCGCTGGAATGGTTCGAGATGTCAACAAGCGACGGCATCCGGCGCAGCGTGGGCATAGTCATGCGATTGCGACCAAGCTTACGCGCATTCGAGGTGTTGGACAGCAGAGCGCGGCGGTGCTCGCGACTGAGGTGTTCTACCGAGGATTCAACAATCGCCGTGAAGTGGCGAGCTACATGGGGCTGACGCCAACGCCCTATAACAGTGGTTCGATGGAAAGAGACCAGGGGATCAGCAAGGCCGGCAATCGAAGGGCGCGCACGGTTGCAATCGAATTGGCCTGGATCTGGGTGCGCAATCAGCCGGGCAGCAAACTCTCCCAGTGGTTCCACGCTCGAGCGGGAACGGCGTCGGGCCGGCTTCGCCGGATCACGATCGTCGCGTTGGCGCGCAAGTTGATGGTGGCGCTGTGGCGCTTCCTGGAGGCTGGCGTCGTGCCTCAGGGCGCCATTGTCCGGTGAGACTATCGGTTAGGTGATTGAGACTAGCAGACCTTGGCATGCAGTTGGATGTGGCCGGAGCAACGCTTGGCTGGAACGCCGAAAGGAAGATTGGCCCATCCTTAAAATGACGACCAGACCGTGAATGGAACCTTGGTATCGAACGATCGAGTTCGACCGGATACGAGCAGACTCCCCTAATTGGGTTAGTTGGAACGGTCTTCATCCTGGCTTGCCGCGGTGTAACAGAAAGAGAGGATTACAGAGGAAAAGCAATTACATAACTCAGTGACCGCTTGACTGTTGACCCCATACGAGCGTTGCTGTCCGTCACGGGCCGGCTGGCCTGGCCTCAACCCTGACCGAGATGTCGGCGGGGCTTTCGCTGGTACAGGCGCCGCGATCGTCGCGGTGCTGCAGCCATGGAGGCCCCGATGACCGACCTGACCGACGCCCAGCTTCTCTTCCTGACCGCTGCTGGCCAGCGCGAACCGACGCTGCTGGTGCCACCACCCAAGACCTTCAAGGGCAATAAGGCGACGGCCACGCGCGTGTTGAACAGCCTGATGAAGCGCGGCCTGGCGGCCGAACGGCCAGCGGAGGAAGGCGAGCCGCTCTGGCGGGAAGACGACGAACAGCGCCTGACGCTCGCGCTGACCGCGGCCGGCCGCAAGGCTGTAGGCCTCGAGGAGGCGACGCCGGCCGCCGCCACCAAGAAGGCGGCGAAAGCCACGAAAGCCGCAAAGGCCGAACCAACACCGCCATCCGAACGTGCCGTCGCGAAGAAGGGTACCAAGCTCGCCCTGCTGAGCGACCTGCTGCGCCGGAAGGGCGGGGCAACCATCGAAGAGGCGGTGAAGGCGACGGGCTGGCAGCCACACTCGATCCGAGGCGCCATCAGCGGCGCCCTCAAAAAGAAGCTCGGCCTCGCCGTGGCGTCGGAGCCGGTCGAGGGCCGCGGCCGGGTCTACCGCATCGCCGCGCGGGCGTAGGGCGCCATGGATACCAGCCCCTACCTGCAACGCCCCCTGCGCAGCCTGGAGGCCTTCGAGCGCGAGCGGGCGACGCGCCAGCCCTCTGGGCACCCGCCTGCTGCCGATCGTCTCCAGGATCCGCCAGGGCAGCGCCCGGAACCCACGGCCCATGAGCAAGGCTGAGTCGCTCGACGCGCGCCTGGAGGCCCTCGAAAGCCTCCAGGCGCCGGCCCTTCGGCTCGAGTGGGAAAAGGTCTACGGCACGCCAGCGCCCCGCCGCATTGGCCGTGACCTGCTCCTGCGTGCCGTCGCCTACCGGATCCAGGAGCAGGCGCTGGGCGGCCTGAAGCCGGCCACCAAGCGCCGCCTCCTGCAGATCGCCGCCGCCCTCAAGGCCGGCAAGCCGGTCACGCCAGTCGGGCCTGCGCGGCTCCAGCCGGGCACCCAGCTGATGCGGGAGTGGAATGGCCGGATGGAGCGGGTGGAGGTCCTGGCCAGTGGCTTTGCTTGGCAGGGGCAGGTCTACAAGACCCTGACCGCGGTCGCCCGGGCCATCACCGGGACGCACTGGTCCGGGCCGCGGTTTTTCGGGTTGGAGGGTAAGGGGAAACCGTGACGACCCAGCGCCGCACGATCCGCTGCGCCATCTACACCCGAAAATCCTCCGAGGAGGGGCTGGAGCAGGGGTTTAATTCCCTGGAAGCCCAGCGCGAGGCCTGTGCCGCCTATATCAAGAGCCAGGCCCATGAGGGCTGGAAGGCCCTGCCCGAGCGCTACGACGACGGCGGCCATTCCGGCGGCACGCTGGAGCGCCCGGCCGTCCAGCAGCTCCTGGAGCAGGTGAAGGCGCGCAAGCTCGATATCATCGTCATCTACAAGATCGATCGGCTGACCCGGTCGCTGACCGACTTCGCCCGGCTGGCGGAGCTGTTCGACCAGCACGGGGTGTCCTTCGTCTCGGTGACGCAGCAGTTCAACACCACGACCTCCATGGGTCGACTGATGCTGAACGTGCTGCTGTCCTTTGCCCAGTTCGAGCGCGAGATCACCGGCGAGCGGATCCGCGACAAGGTCGCCGCCTCCAAGCGCAAGGGCATCTGGATGGGTGGCTTCGTGCCGCTGGGCTACGAGGTCAAGAACCGGGCGCTCATCGTGGTGCCCGAAGAGGCCGAGACGGTGCGGACTATCTTTCGGCTATATCTAAAGTTAGGTACGGTCTGGGCTTTGAAGCGGGAGCTGGATCGCCGAGGCTTCAGAACCAAGCGGCGCCAGGGCGTGCCCGGCCGGTGGCAGGGGGGCCGACCGTTCTGGCCCGGGCATCTGTACAACCTGCTCGGCAATCCGATCTATATCGGGAAGCTCAAGCACAAGGAACTGGTTCACCAAGCAGCGCACGAGCCCATCATCGACGCGGCGACCTGGAACGCGGTGCAGCAACAGCTCGACGGCAATCGGCAGGGGGAGCGCCGGCGCGGGCGCCCACCGGTCACGCCAAGCTTGCTGACCGGGCTGCTATTCGACCCTGAGGGAAATCGGTTCGGCCCGAGCTACTGCAATTCGGACGGACGGAAGTACCGGTACTACGTCGATCTAACGCGCAAGCCGGATTCAAAGCGCGGGGCACGCCGTCGCCGCGTACCGGCCGAGGAGATCGAACGGGTCGTCGCTGATGCAATCGCTGAGTTTCTGGGGAAGGCAAGTGCGGTGCAGGAGGCGATCGGCGAGGAGCTGCCAGCAGGTAGGCTGGCGGCGGTTCTCGACGCCGCGCGACGGACGAGGAGCGACATCCTCAAGGAAACGCCTATAGCGGCTTCTCATTCTCTGCGGCCTCTCATCGATCGAGTCGTGCTGACTGAAAGCGAAGTCCGGATCGCGATCGAATGCGACCGTCTACGCCACCTGCTAGATCCTGGTGCGCCTCCGCAGCCTAGCCCAGCGCGCGACGGTCTAGAGCAAGACGCGCGAACCCATGAATTGAGAGTTGGCGCTCGCGTTGCGATGAGCGGGCTCCGGCAGAAGCTCGTCGTCACTGATGGATCAGTCTCGAGACAGATATCCGCGCCCACGATCGTCAAAGCGATTGCACGAGGATACTTGTGGTTTGAGATGCTCCGCACTCAGAAAGTGCAATCGGTGGCGGATATCGCTCGGGGCGAAGGTCTCACGGAGGCGTACGTCAGCCGCATGCTGCGGCTGGCGTTGCTGGCCCCGCCCGCTGTCGATTCGGCTCTGCGTGGAGGGATGGTTCTGGGCAGTGTTACGATTGAGCCATTGCTTGAACGAGAACTGCCGTGGATATGGTCGCTACAGCGCCCTTAGCTGCCGTTACAAAAGCAGGTGTCGATAACCGCACTTATAGTGGCTAATTGGGGATAAGTACCACATCCGTTCCCCAAAAAATGAATATATGATTTATCTGACAACTTCTAGAGGTAGGGCAGATTTTCTGAGGCAACGGCATATTTCTATGAAAAAAGATTGCAACCAAATGAGCCAGCCTGCGCACTGGCGGAGCAGCCGCGCTTCAGCCCGCTGGAGGCATGCCGATGACAGGTAATGCTGCCAAGCAGGTTCGCGATGTTGTTTTCATCAGTAAAGGAACGCCTGACGACGATGATTTTGTCCTCTGGCTGGCGCCGAAGCTTGAGGCCCAGGGCTACAAGGTTTTCGCCGACATTCTGTCGCTCGAACCCGGCGATCGCTGGCGCCGGGAAATCACAAGCACGCTGCAGGCAAGAGCGGCCAAGATGCTCCTTTGCTGCCGCGATATCACCCTCGCCAAAACCGGCGTGCAGGAAGAGATCGGTATTGCCCTCGACCTGGTTAAGGAACTGGGCGATCCCCGTTTCATCATCCCGCTTCGGCTTGAGAAGTTCAGAAAGCTGTTCGGCATCGGCGAGCTGCAATACCTCAATTTTGCGGGGCGGTGGGCCGGTGGCCTGAGCGACCTGCTCGATGCCCTGAGCAAGCAGGGTGTTCCCCGCGATCCCGCCGGCGTCGCAATCAATCCGAACTGGGAGAATTACAGGAAGCGCAATGCTATTGCGTTAGAGCGCACGCCCGAACGCCTGACCTCGAACTGGCTTCGCATCGCCGAGCTACCCGAAGTCATCAGGTACTTCCAGCCCACCGGCGCAATCGATCATCAGGCGTTTCACCAGGAGTGCGCCGATTCCCGGTATCCGGCCGAACTTTATTTGCGCGGCGTCTTTTCCTTTTGCAACCTCGCGGAGATCAACAGCGATTTAAGCCGCATCGGGCGGTTTTCCCAGATCGCCGAACTGACTTTGATGGATTTCGTGGAGAACGGCGCGGCTTCACCGGCTATCCGGGGGCGCGAGGCCTCAAACATCGTCATGTCGATGCTCCGGCGAGCATGGGAGAGCTACTGCCGCGACCGCCGCCTGCACACCTACTTCTATTCCAAACTGCCTGGATTCCATGCGACCGAAGACCTTGTTCCGCTCGGCAAGCGCCTACGCTGGGGGCGGCAGGGCGAGAATCGCTCCTCCATGCTACGCAACAAGGCACAAGGAAGAATCTGGCAGTTTGGCGTTACCGCATTGCCGGCATTCTGGCCCTTTCCGCACTTCAAGCTCAAGTCACGCGTCCTGTTTGCGGAAGCTGATGGAGAAGCGGCTGGCGCCGCTATCGACGACAAGGACCTTCAGCACCAGCTCCGGCGGCGCGTCTGCAAGGGCTGGCGTAACAAGCAGTGGCATGGCCGCCTCATGGCGTTCCTGGAGCTTCTCTCCGGCGATGAAGCTTTTCTGAAGCTGCCGATGGCCGCAAATGCCTTTGTCAAGCTGAACGCCGCGCCGATGCTGTTTACCTCACCTGTCACGACGGTTCTGCCAAACGACATCGACGACGCCGATGATGACGAGGACACGCTGAGCATTGCGCCCCCGGACGAGGAAGACGATTGATGGAGATCCCCGAAAAAACCCTGAACGTAGTTCATATCGCAGAACCCGTGATGGAGTTCGGCAACGGTCAGACATGCGACCATCCCAAGGACGGCTTGTTCCTGTACGGCGCCCATGACGGCCCACGCAGCGTCAGACATGTTTCCGTCGGCGTCGTCGGAACCGAACAGGGCATAGCGTATCTTGCCGAATGGGCACACAAAATCTCCCGCCTTGTGCGGGTTCCGCCGCCAGGCAAGACGGAAAAGAAACTACGCCTTCACCTGTCCGATTTTCCCGGCATCGCAGAAGCGTTCGGCATCTCGATCGATCCGAACGCGTTCGTCCGCAGGGTCATAGGCGCCAAGAACATCGATGACGCATCGCTGACGGTCAACCATCATGAAGCCGTTGCCAAAGCAGCCGACCTCTATGTTGACCAGATCATTCATCATGATCATCATGAAGAGCACAAGGTCGATGTCTGGATTCTTGTCCTGCCAGAACTCATATTCGAGCGCTGCAAACCACAATCGCGGCGGTCCGGACTCGGACTGATAAAGGGTGACTTCGGCAAGCGTCAGAGAACCCGGGTCGACTTGCCGCTTCTTAGCGATGTCATCGATCAGTCCGAGGAGGAGATCTTCGACGACATTCCGGACTTTCATCGTCAGGTGAAAGCGCGCTTGCTGAAGGTCGGGTACACCTCCCAGCTTCTGCGCGAGACGACCCTCGCGCCGGAGAGCTTCAAGAACAGTGCGGGCTACGCCACGCGCAGGCTTCAGGAGCCGGCTTCCGTGGCCTGGAATCTGGCAACGGGCCTTTACTACAAGACCCAGCCAAAGCCACCGTGGAAGCTTGCCCATGTCCGGCCCGGGGTCTGCTATGTCGGCCTTGCATTCAAGAACCTGCCGAACCACCCGCAGAACCACGCCTGCTGCGCCGCGCAAATGTTCCTAAGCGAAGGCGACGGCGTTGTGTTCAGGGGCGCGAACGGCCCATGGAAGACGGCGGAGCGGGAGTATCACCTCAAAACCGCCGAAGCCAAGAACCTGATCGCAATGGTTCTTGACACTTACAAGGACAAACAGGGTGGCCCGCCCAAGGAGTTGTTTATTCACGGCAAGACAACTTTCAGCGAGGAAGAGTGGGACGCCTTTGCACAGGCGGCCCCATCGGGCACGAATGTTATCGGCGTCCGCATCAAGACGACTTCCGGCGATGTCAAGCTATTCAGGGACGGCGACTATCCCGTCCTGCGCGGTACCGCGATGATTCTCAGCGACAGGAACGCCTATCTCTGGACGAATGGCTTCCTGCCGCGGCTTGCTACTTATATCGGCCCGGAGACGCCAAACCCGCTGTTCGTCACGGTGTTGAAATGCACCGGCGAATTGCCGGCCCTTGAGACGGTGCTTGCCGATATCATGGGCCTGACGAAACTCAACTATAACGCCTGCAATTATAGCGACGGCCTGCCGGTCACGATCCGCTTCGCTGACAAGGTTGGCGAAATCCTCACGATGGGGTCTGCCAAGGATGCGGAGCGGCAACCCTTTAAGTTTTATGTGTGAATTCCCATGCCCAGCGTCATGACATTTGCCGACGCTCTTAGCGCCTCCGAAGGCGGCAAGCGCCATCTGCTTCTAGGCAATGGTTTCAGCATCGCCATCTTCCCTGACCGGTTCCGGTATGGATCGCTGCTAGAGCAAGCCGATTTTTCCAGCTCGCCGAAGGCGCGGCAAGCCTTTACGGCACTTGGCACCACGGATTTTGAAGTCGTCATCAAGGCACTGCGCGATGCGGTCACGCTCCTGCCGATTTACTCCAGCGATGAAGCGCTGGCTACAACGATGCGCCAGCACGCGGATGTGCTCAAAGACTTGCTTGTCCGGGCGATCGCTGGGCGCCATCCCGAGCGGCCCTCCGATGTCGGCGAGACTCCATACAAAGCCTGCCGGACATTTCTTGCACACTTTGTCGGCGAAAGCAGGGACGAGCGCAGTGCGGGCGGCAAAGACCTTCGCGGCTACATTTATACGGTCAACTACGACCTGCTGTTGTACTGGACGTTGCTGCACGACCAGGTCATCCAGTGGAACGCGGCCGACCCGCTCGCCTCTGTCCTCGAACAAACAGAAGCGCTCCAGCACGATGACGGATTTCGTGCCCCGGACGCCGATCCTAACGCGCCCTATGTCACGTGGGACGCCGAAGGGGCGGCGGACGGGCAGAACATTCATTTCCTCCACGGCGCGCTTCACCTTTACGATGACGGGCCGGATCTACAGAAAAAATGCTGGGAGCGGTCGGGCGGGATACCGCTGGTGGATCAACTCCGCGCGGCCCTGGCCGAAGACAAGTTCCCTCTATTTGTTTCAGAAGGAGATAGCGGCGGGAAGCTGCTGCGCATCCGGCACAGCGGTTACCTACAACGATCGCTCAAGAGTTTTGCCGGCGTGTGCCGCAGCCCGGGGGCGAGCCTTTTCATTTTCGGCCATTCGCTCGCACCCAATGACGAGCATGTCTTACGCCAGATTGAGAAGGGCAAGACAAAGACTGTCTATGTCAGCCTTTATGGTGACCCGGCATCCGATGCCAACAGGACGATTGTTGCGCGCGCCGCTCGACTTGCGCTAGCGCGTCCCGAACGCAATCCCCTGGAAGTTCAGTATTTCAGCGCCGAATCCGCCGCAGTTTGGGCATAGATCGAAGCGTGCGAAACTTAGACCAGTCACGATCCATAAATGAGTGATCGGGACGACACCAAAGGCTCCGACGACGGGCCGCTCGGCGCAGCGCCAACGGCCATCGATCCGGCCGCGCTGAACCGCGCACTGTGCAGCCTTACCCTGCTTGGCGACGACCCATTCCTGCGGATGCAGGCGTTCAATCTGGCCGCCGTCGATGCCTTCATCACCGGGCTGGAGCATCAGGTGCTTGCGATGCTCATCACGGAGGAGCGAACGCCGCTGCCCGAAGCTTCCTTTCTATCAGCGCAGTCGCAAATGTGGATCTTCGCAGCCTACGAACTTATGCGCACCTGGCGACAGCGGACGAGCGATATGGTCAAGTGGCACGAGAGTAGCGGGCTTCAGGCCAAGCTAGCGGCGCTAGAGAAAAAGGAAGGCTACCAACATTTCGGACGGCAATATCGCGCGGCACAGGTTAGAGCAGTCATAGATAATCCTCATCTTATCGAGAAGATTCGCCTCGACCTGAAGCGGACGCGCATCCTGTTCATCCGCCTGGAGGCGATCCGCATCTCTCTTGCGAAGCATGAAGTCTGGAAGAAGGGGAAGTCCGTAGCGCTGTCACCAGGCTACGGCCGGATCAATTCATGGTGCGGCGCGCTCGACTACGAACTTGAGAATGGGCAATACAGCATGGGAACGATCAACCGGCGCGATATCGCCGACGAAATCCGTGCCCTTGCGGACGCGTCGGCCATTCCGAGCGATGAGGACATCTCTTCCTTCGAGGAGTACATGCGCGGCCCTGTAGAGCGGCCCATCTAAACGGCGCATCCGGGCGCGAAAGCATACTGAAAAGCCATTTTCAGAATGCCGGCAGTGCTGGAGCCTGCACATTCCAGTTCACGCGCTTGGGCCTGATTTCTCCTTGCGGCCTGCGCATGCAGGCAAAGCGCGAGAGTGTCCGCTGCAATGCGACCGAATTCTCGGCAATGTAGTTCAGTTCCATTTTCGAGAAGGGATCATCCGGGCGGTGCTTGCCTTCACGGCAATAGCTGACGAGGTCTTCCAGCTCGTCCTGATGCCAGTGAAATCCCTCGCCGCACAGCGCGAGGATGATGATCGTCTTCTCGCCAGTCAGCCCCGCAGCTGAAATCTTTCCCTCAAGCTCTAGCGCGTACTCCAGCATCCTCGAGCGCGCAGCGAACATGCTGTGCCAGAGTTCCCCGCCCAGCCACTCTTTCTGGATGGCAACCTCGACATTCAGGGGAAACAGCCCCTGCTTGCGCACTCTTTCAAACTGATCCCAGCGATCCCGCGCCGCAGGCTTGATCGTCTTCACTTCGACATACACTATCGTGCCGTCATCCGTGGTCGCCCTGAAATCGATCGACTGACCGGTACCGCTTAGCACTGGTTCGTATTCGAGACTGACAAACCGGGGATTTCTGTTGGCGAGCAGAGCGCTCGCGATGCATAGCTCATTGTGGGCCTCATCGACCGCGTGAAACTTCGAGCGGCCGTTATCCAATACGCCTTGGATTGACGACCTGAACCGGCCGATGAGCTTTTGTGCGTCGGCAAAACGGCCTTCGGCTTCGCTGAAATCCGCGCCGAAGACGTGCTCCACCTCGGCTGCATAATCTTTCAACCACTTCACATCGGCCTCGCTCAGCGGCCTAGCCGTCATGTCGTCTCCTGGACAAATCCACGTGAATTCGTCGTGCTCGATCTGAAATAGTTGACCGGCTCTTCATAGATAACCGAAAGCTCCTTTATGCGCCGTCGCAAGGTGTCCCGATTCATCTTTCGCTGATTGGCCTTGAACATCAAATGGTAGAACGCGACCCAGAACGATGCGGCGTCATCGAAGCGTATCTTGTGCTTTGGCCCGATCAGCGAGTAACACCCGCTGCCGTTAAGAATTTCTGCGGCCAGGTTTTCGGTCGCCATTTCGCAAGCGGAGACAAACACGCGCCGTCCATCAAGACAGGGACTGAGCATCTGGCCGAGATCAGCATAGGAGATATCATCGAAAGTCGTCGCCATGCCGTGCCGGTTAGCATGACATGAAATATGCAGGTATCGGCAGCAGGAGTCGTCAAACTCATCAACGATCTCCTCAAGCTCCCGTCTTGTCCTGATATAGAAGTACTGTGTCCCGGACTTTCCGGCGATTTGCAGCATCCGCGCAATGAGGTCGCCTTCCTGCCGCTTTTTCTTCTCATCGTTCAGCGTCAGCGATTCAATGATGAACACCTCCGGCTTTGTCTTTTTTCCCATCGCCATCAACCCCGGATCGTGATCTCGACCGCATCGGGCGTCACGCCGAAGGTTCGGGCCAGCGCCTGCTTCGCTTCGGCAATCGTCAGTCCCTTGGCATTGCCGCTGTTGTCGGGCCGCGGGGACGGTTCGTCTTCAGCAGGCGGCATCGGGCGAAACTTCAGCTTGCCCGGATCGATGCCCAGTTCGTCCAAGGCCGTGTAGCGCACCGGGTTACGCCAGCCGGCCCACGCGCCGGGCATGTCGATCTCCGCGTACGCGCTGAAGGTCACGAGCCAGCGATCCTTCTTGTCCGGCGCGGGAACGACATCGTCTACCACGCCGACCATGAACGCCTTGCCGTGCGGCTCCTTTCCATCACCCCAATCGGTCTTTGCGTTCTGGCACAGCACCACATGGCGGCAGCGCTTAGCGTGGGCGCGGTCCAGCACCCATGACTTCGTCCCGCCGGCCGCAAGAACCCTATCGGCGGCCTGCGCCGTCAAAACAATCATCGCCTCGTCTTTCATCAAGGCCTCCTTTCTTGCAAAGGTTATATACAATGTCAAAGCAAAGTATGAACGAAGTATCTTGGCGCGTCTGCTGCCCCGGTGGCTGCGCAGGAGCGGGCTCTACTCGCCCGGCTTCGCCGGTGGCCTCGCTAATGATCTGCGCGGGCTCGCGCGCGCCGAGACGCTCGATCAGCGCCGCCATGCCTTCGCCGTCGCGCGCGACGGCGAAGGCCTCCCCCGACGGTCGGAGATGCACGTCCAGGGGCGGCAGCGCCGCCAGCGTTCGCCACCATGACGTTGGCTTTGGGTTGGGCCAGGTAGTTCAAGCTGCGCCAGCACAGGGTGGGCGGTGGCATCGCCGGCCGTGAGCTTCACGGCAAAGGCGGAGTCGACCTTGCGATCGGCGATCTCCTGTCGGACACCTTCGACAATGCCCGGCATCGGCGATCCAACAGCTGGGGCGCGGAGGGCAGTCTCACTGCATGCTGCCGCGGCCGCGTCGCTACAGCCAGACGATTAGCCAGCCGCCACAATCGCGCTCGACTCGAACGCCTTCAGATGGAAACTGTAAAACCGGACCCCGGAAGCTGTAAAACCGCGTGGCGAGTGGATCAGCTCGCTGGAGATCGAGAACCTGTCTTGCGGCGTGCCCGGGGTGCGCCAGGCGGCGGTGATCGCGGCCTATCATCCGAAATGGGAAGAGCGGCCGCTGCTGATTGTCGTCGTCGACAAGGATCGCCCGCCGACTCGTGAGGCGGTCTTTGATCACCTGCGATCGCGGATCGCTCGGTGGTGGTTGCCAGACGATATGGTCGTAGTTGATGCCTTGCCGATGACGGCCACCGGCAAGATATCGAAGCTGACGCTACGCGATCAGTTTCGCGACCATCTGGTGGCTCGAGTCTGATCCTTCAGCGCCTTTAGCAACGTCGGACTCGCGACGAGTATTCGGTTCGCGCCCGGGTTTCCGGTCAACGGACTTCGCGAATTCCTGACTGCCCGATCTGCGCTACAGAGACGCATCGCCCAATTTCGAGACGAAGACTCGCTTGTTGCAGTCTCTGGTCAGGTTCTCGGGACACGCGCTCTGAAATGCCCGCGAAACGCCGGCTTTTCTCGTGCTAGGCGACTTAAGGCATTGAAAAATCATAGAAAACGGTACGTTGGCGGAGGGGATGGGATTCGAACCCACGATAGGCTTTTACACCTATAACGGTTTAGCAAACCGCCGCCTTCAGCCACTCGGCCACCCCTCCGCCGGGAGTGGCGGACGCTCACGGCGTATGCGGGGGTGGTTCTATGCCGGGGAGGGGCCGGAGTCAACGAACCCGCCGCGCGCGGTCGCGGATGCGTCCGGCTGCGGGGCGGCGTTGCGCCTCCGGGGCGGGCGGGCGATGCTGATTGGGGCTGCCCGGCAAGCCGCCGGGGGCAGGGCTGGGGGTTCGTTCCAGGGATGTCGCAGGCACGCGCGTTTTCGCCCGCCACCGCGCGGGTGGCGTCCCCGCCGGACGGGCCAGCGCCGGCGGTGGATGCGGGCCTGTCCGCTGCCCGGCCGGCACCTTCCGGCCCCGCGCAACCCAATCCCACGCCGCAGGGCCCGCCCGGGGGCGGCAGGCGCTCCGGCCAGCGGATCTACGTCTTCGGCCTGCTCCTGGCCGCGACGGTACCCCTCCTGGCCTTTGCCGCGGCCGAGCTGGGCCTGCTGGTGCGCCAGGCCGGCCACGACACCGAGATCCGCCTCTCCGCGCTGGCGCGCAGCCTGCTGGTGTCGGTCGACGAACAGCTGCACTTCGCGACCAGGCTGGGCGAGGCGCTGGCGACGATGCCGGCGCTGCGCCAGGACGACCTGGAGCAGTTCAGCCGCACGGCGCGGGACCTGACGGCGGCGGCGCCCGACATATTGGGCTTCGCGCTGCATGACGGGGCGACCGGCGACATCCAGGCCCAGGGCGGCGCCGGCGCGCAGGCCCCGGATGCCGTGACCGATGCGCTGCGGCAGGAGGTCATGTCCGCCGCACAGGCGCGTGGCCCCAGCATCGGCTCGGTCCGGCATGTCGACGGGCGCGCGGTCGTGCCGATCCGCGTGCCGGTGCGGCGCGATGGCGCGGCGGACCAGGTGGCGACCGTCCTGCTGTCCGCGGCGGTGTTCGACCGCCTGTTCCGCGAGGCCGGAATTCCCGACCGCTGGATCGCCTCGGTAATCGACCCGTCCCACCGCGTGGCCGGCCGCAACCGCGCCTCGGAGACCTATGCCGGCCAGACGGTTTCCGCGGGATTGCGCGACCGGCTGAACCGCGGCGAAACCGGGCTTGCCGCCTCCACCACCCTCGACGGCGCCGCGGTCTACAGCGTGTGGAGCCGCTCGCGCGCCACGGGATGGACGGTCCTGATCGGCGCGCCGGTGGCGGAGGTCGAGGGGCCGGCGCGGCGCCAGGCGATCGTGATGGCGACGCTGGGCGGCGGGGCGCTGGCGCTCGGCATCGGCCTGGCGCTGATGATCGGGCGGCAGATGCGCCTGGGCCGCCTGGCCGAGCAGGCGGCGAGCGACCGCCTGGCCGCCCTGGTCGAGGAACGCACGGCCGAGGCGCGCGCCCGGGAAACCGAAGCCAGGGCGGCGCGGCAGCGGCTCGAGGACGCGGTCCAGCTCTTTCCCTCGGCAATCGTCTTCTACGACGCCCAAGGCCGGCTGGTTCTCTGCAACGAGAAGTTCAAGGAGATCTACGCCCCGTTCCGCGACCAGATCGTCCCGGGCACCACCATCCGCCGGATGATCGAGCTGGCCTGGGACCACGGCATGATCCGCGGCCATACCGACCGCCAGGCCTATATCCGCGCCAGGATGGCGATGGTCGACCAGGCGGGCCTGGTGCGAGAGGTCGAATCCAACGGCCGTCGGATGCTGATCCAGGACTTCCGGACGCCCGACGGCGGGGTCCTCGGCATCCGGGTCGACGTGACGACCCAGCGCGAGATCCAGCGCGCGCTGGAATTGAGCGAGGCGCGGTTCCGCGACTTCGCCGCCTCGTCCTCGGACGGGCTGTGGGAGGTCGATGCCGAGCTGCGCTTCACCTACCTCTCGCGCAATTTCGAGCAGGTGGTGGGGCTGTGGGAGAGCGCCATGATCGGGCGGCGGTGGGAGGATATCGCCGAAGCCACGAAGGGCGATGAAGCGTGGCGCCCGGTGCTGGAGGCCCTTGCGACGCGCCAGCCGGTGCGCGACTGGATCGTCACGGTTTGCTCCGAACTGCCTGGCGACGAATCGAAGATCAGCATCAACGCGATCCCCGTCTTCGACGCGGACGGCAGCTTCGTCGGCTATCGCGGCACCATCGGCGACGTGACGGTTCGGCAGCGCGCCGTCGAAGCCCTGCGGCGCAGCGAGGAGCAGCTTCGACTGATCACCGAGAACGTCCCGGCGCTGATCTCGTACATCGACCGGGACGAGCGCTACCGCTTCGTGAGCCGCAGCTTCTGCGACTCCTATGGCCAGGCGTCAAATCGGATTATCGGGCGGGCGGTCGAGGAAGTGATGGTCCCCGTCTCCTATGCGCGCGTGCGCGACGACATAAGGCGCGCGCTAGCCGGCGAAATCCGCAGCATGGAGGTCGTGATCGACTATCCGACCGGGATTGCCCGCGACGTCCAGGTGAACTTCATCCCGCATGTCGTGGACGGCACGGTGCGCGGGTTCTTCTCCATCGCGATGGATATTTCCGGCATCAAAAACGTCGAGCGCGCGCTCCGGCGCAGCGAGCGCCAGTTGCGCACGATCTTCGACAGCGAGCCGCAATGCATCACGCTGGTCGACCGCGCCGGCGTGCTGATCGACATCAATCCCGCCGGGCTGGCGATGCTGGAGGCCGGGTCGGCCGAGGAGGTGAAGGAGAAATCGATCTATCCGCTGGTGGACGTCATCCATCACGACGCGATCGACGCCCAGCTCGGCCATGTGTTCGCCGGCGAGACCGTCGCCGCCGAGTACACGATGATCAGCCTCAAGGGCAATCGCCGGCAGCTCGAATCCGTCCTGGTGCCGATGCGCGGCCCGGACGGGGCCGTCGTCTCGGCCCTCGGCATCTCCAGCGACGTCACCCAGCGCCGCGCGATGGAACAGCGCCTGCGCCAGTCGCAGAAGCTCGAGGCGATCGGCCAGCTCACCGGCGGCGTCGCGCACGACTTCAACAACCTGCTCAGCGTCATCATGGTCAACCTCGACCTGCTGTCGATGGACCTGGGCGACCGGCCGGACGCGCGGCTGATCTGCGCCCGCGCCATGGCCGCGGCCGAGCGCGGCGCCAGCCTGACCCAGCAGCTCCTGGCGTTCGCGCGCCGCCAGCACCTGTCGCCGCGGGTGATCGAGCCCAACGACCTGATCCGGGAGATGCGCTCGCTGCTGCGCCGCATGCTGAGCGAGGCGATCGACATCGTCGCCGAGCCGCTGACCGCGCGCTGGCCCTGCCGGGTCGACCGCGGCCTGATCGAGAGCGCACTGCTGAACCTGGCGTTGAATGCCCGCGACGCCATGCCATCCGGCGGCACCCTGACCCTGGCGACGGCCGACATCACCCTGGACGCGGCAGCCGTGGCCGGCATCGACGGCGCCGATCCCGGGCCCTATGTCGAGATCGCGGTGGCCGACAGCGGCGAGGGCATGTCGGCCGAGGTCAAGGCGCGCGCCTTCGAGCCGTTCTTCACCACCAAGGACTTCGGCAAGGGCAGCGGTCTCGGCCTCAGCATGGTCTACGGATTCGCCCGCCAGTCTGGCGGCTTCGTGCGGATCGACAGCGAGCCGGGGCGGGGCACGACGGTGCGGCTCTGCCTGCCAGCCTGGCGCGCCGGCCAGGAGGTGCCGCCGGAGGACAAGGCCCTGGCGGAGGAGCTGCCCTTCCTGGCCGCGGCCCCCGCCGCCAGCCTGCCGGGCACGCGCGTCCTGGTGGTCGAGGACGACCAGGTGGTGCGCGAGGCGGCGGTCTCGGCGATTGCCGCCCTCGGCTACCACGTCAGCGCCGCCGATTCGGTGGCGACCGCCCTGGCGCTGCTGGAGCAGGAGCCGGAAACGGCGATCATGTTCACCGATATCGGCCTGGGCGAGGGCATGAACGGTATCGAGCTGGGCCGCCTGGCGCGCGAGCGGTTTCCCCGCCTGCTCGTTCTGTTCACCTCGGGCAACCCGCAATGGCGAAACGCGGATGGCGCCGCCCTGCTGCCGGGGGCGGGGCGGATCCTGCCGAAGCCCTATCGCAGCGCGCAGATCGCCGAGGCCCTGGCCGCCCTGCTGCAGGACGACGACGAGGGGTGAGGCGCCAAAAGGCGAAGGCCGGCGCTGGGCCGGCCTTGCGGAGTGGAAAAGGGCGCTCGGTGCCTAGCGCTTGCGCTGCACGCCGACCAGGATCGTGTCGACCCGGTGGCCGTCGCGCGACAGGGGCAGCATCAGCCGCTCCTCGCCGTCCGCCGTGGCGCGGCGGCCGTAGATCGGCTCGCCCAGGCGCATGACGTCGTGGTAGGGCGTGGTCATGCCCTGGACGACGCCGCCCATCGGGGTTACCGGGGTCTCGTCCTTGGCGCAGCCGACGCAGGACAGCTCGAACAGGATCAGTTCGCCGAGCGCGTCGGAGAGCATGTCCTCGGCCAGGTCGTCGCGCGCCGGCATCGTCCGGTCGCCGCGGCATTCCATCCAGTGGCTGAGCAGGCCTTGCAGCGCCGGGCTCGAAATCGCCGCCTTGGCGCCGCTGGAGGCCTTGGCCGGGGCCGATGCCGAGAATGAATGTAAAATTGCCTGGTCCATCACTTGCCTCGTTCGGGCGTTTCGTCGGTACTGCGGCTTCATGCCTCGGCGTGGATACCGGGGCGATCTTATCCACCGAAGCGTGAACGGTGGCTTAACCCAACCACGCATTTTTGTTGTGTGAGGCAGTACGCACAGATTTTGTGGCGACAATCCGGTACCCAATGTGGCAAGAATCGGGAAGGCGCGGGGTCGACGCGGACGGCGCAGGAATGCCCGTCTTCCAACGTGAAGTTGTTGGTAACCAAGCGAGGAAGCCGCATGCCGCCTGTCCGTCGTCGTCGATTCGTCCTTGGCGCCGGCCTTGCCGTCGCGACGCTGTCTTCTGGGGCCCTGCCCAGGCTCGCGCGCGCCGCCAGCCTCACGCCCACGCCGAGACAGACCGAGGGACCGTTCTACCCGGTGGCGATTCCGGCCGATGCCGATAACGATCTGGTGAAGGTCGCCGGCCGCGGTCGCGAAGCCAGCGGAACGCTGTTGCGGCTCCAGGGCCGGGTGCTCGACGTCAATGGGCGGCCGGTCGCCGGCAGCACGGTGGAGATCTGGCAGTGCGACCACCAGGGCCACTACCTGCATCCCGGCGACCGGGGGCCGCGCGACGAGGATTTCCAGGGCTATGGCCGGGCTGTCGCCGACGGCGGGGGCGGCTATTCCTTCCGCACCATCAAGCCCGTACCCTATCCCGGTCGCACCCCGCACATCCACGTCGCCGTGCTGGCGCCGAACCGGCCCAGGCTCGTCACCCAGATGTACATCGCCGGCGATCCGCAGAACGCGCGGGATTTCCTCTACCGCAACCTCGGCGCCGACGGACAGCGCGCGGTGACGGTCGAACTCGGGCCCGTATCGGGAAACGAACCGGGCGCGCTTGCCGGGACGTTCGACATCGTGCTGCTGGCATAGGCGAAGCCTCTGCGCCCTCCCGCAAGTCACGATGTTGCGGGCACCGCCTTGGTGTGCTGTAGAGCCAGCAATGCCAAGGCACACGGCAGTAAAAGCGCGTAGCAAACAGCGCCCACCCGAATCGTCGCATCGACCGAGAAGCCGATGCTGCACGCAACAGCGAGGCCCGCTGCAAGGACGCCGGCCGCCCCGTTGACGCCCCAGAACCACGGCATGGGGTGCGGGTCGATCGCGTTGACTAAGCGCATCCCCGTTGGAAAGCCGAATCCCATCAGCAATCCGGCGGGAAAGATCACCACGGCGCTGGCGGCGGCACGAACGGCCAGATTGGCGGCGGCGAGTTCTGAACCAGTCACAAGCGGCAGCCAGGCCGGCAGCAGCAACAGATAGCCTGTGAGTAATCCCAGCCATGCCACAAGTTGAGTCGCGCTTCTCGGCGTCAAACGCTCCGACAACAGGCTTCCTGCCCCGGTCGACAGGATGAGGCTGAACAGCGCCACTCCGAGCGCATAGACGGGATGACCAAGAAAGAGCGAGATTCGCTGAATCAGGCCGATCTCCACGAACATGAACCCGAGGCCGATCAGGAGGAAGTAGGTACTCCCGACGATGGCAAATCGCGACTTTACCACCCGGACCGATGCGCGAGCGGGGAGCAGCACGACTAGGAGCACCACGCCGGCGGACAGCATGACGATCAGGGAAAGCGTGCCGATGGCGATCAGGTTTCCGCTGGCGATGAACGCCGTGCCGACTACCAGTTCGTTGCCGCTTCGCCATTCCCGCAACATGGCGATGATGTCCTCTGGATGCGTCAATCGTAGTTGGTTGAAGAAGAAGGGCCGGGAATCGGTTGGTGGGGTTACATCGAGGGGATAGTGTGCTGCGATCCGCGTCAGGTCGTTCATGTTGCGAGCGGAGAGAAGCTCCTCGATGACGGGGACAGGCGACGGCCGATAGGGAGTCGCTAGCAGGTTGAACCGCATTGCCTGCGCCGCCGCGTCAAGCTTCGTCAGGTCAGGACTGGCGAAGGGGCGCCGTGAAATGACGATGGTGGCCAGCCGGTCGATGGCAGCGACATAGATGTGCTCGCGCGGATTTTCCACGCCCAGTTCGGCAAGCGCTGCCACGGCCAGACTGATGACCCGCCCCATCTCCACCGGCGCCGTGGGCGAATGCCATCGCGATACGGTGAAAAGGCCGTCGGGTTTCAGCGCCGCAAGAAACGCCTTCCAGCCCTCGACCGTGTAAAGGCCGTTCTCCGACAAGGAGAAGGCGCCCGTGCCGGTAGCCGCGAAGGTGTCGACCATGCTCATCTGCACGAGATCGAATTTCTCGCTGGTCCGCATGAACCAGCTTCGGCCGTCGTCGACGACAAACCGCACGCCGGGAAGCTTTGCGACGCCAGCATAGTCGCGAAGCAGCTCCGGCTTGGTCAGGACATCGATGAAGATCGGGTTCAGCTCGACGCCGATGATGTCGCGAAAACCGAACAGGTGCGCGGAGAGCAGGTCGCGGCCGCTTCCGACCCCGACGACCGCGGCCTTCCCAGCATTGCGGGCGTGATAGGCGAGGTTCGTCACGTCGTAGCGTAGATAGTCAAGGGATCCCGGCGAATCCGTGTACTTCGGCATCGCCGTACCTGCAAAGCCGTCGATGTCGAGCATTCGCTGGTCGATCCTGTCCATGACAAGCAGGGCCGGAGAAGCACCCCACAGAAAGGGAATCTGCTTGCGCGACTCGGTCACGGCAATGCGTGAGAACGAGTTCCATTTCAGGAAATAGTACCAGTCGATCCGCTCGATCTGCCCGAACTTGGCGGATACGGGCTGAAACCCGCGGTTGGTGAGCGAGTTTCCGGCCGCGAGAACCGCCAGCGCGATTGCAACGACGCCCGGCTTGCGCAGGAATCGCCAGTCGCCCGGAAGTCCTTGATCGGCGGACATCGGGCTGGCGAACTTGAAGCAGCAGCCAGCCACCGCCGTTATGGCCGCCACGAGAAACATCGCGGACGGCGTGTCGATCAAATTGAGCACGACCAACGCCACCAGGCAGCCGGTCGCCGCCCCCAGCAAATCCACGCCGTAGACTTGGCCAACCGGGTAGGGGCTCCGCGTAAGCGCGAGGGACACGGCGATCCCGCCCAGGACGAACGGGGCGGCAAGAAGGATGATCGCGGTCAGCCAGATGACGCCGAACGTTGCCCACCCGACGATCGGCAGCGGCAGCGCCATTTGGACGGCGAAGCAGATCGCCGTGGATAGGGCGAATGCCGTCGTGACGCGTGCGAGCGGCAGGCCGACGTTGTTTTTGTTCACATGGCCAAGCTTGAAGTAGACGAATAACGCGCCTGCGGTGAGGCCGAGCATCGCCATGCTTATGGAAAAGAACGCCATGTAGTAGAGGGAAACGACTGACAATATCCTTGTCTGTATGATCTGAACCATTAACACGGACATGCACAGCAAAAATACTCCTGCCATGAACGCCGATTTGCCCGTTGGCTTCTTCATTGCTACCCCATGCGAGCGTATCCCGATAAAATATCAATTTTTGATAAGATAGTGCCGATGGATACATATTGCTAGCTAGTTGTAATCCAGGCCAAGCAATACGGATCCGCCGGCCGCGCTTGCCGGGACGTTCGACATCGTGCTGCCGCTGGGTTAGACCGACCTGGGCGATTTCCGTCCAGGGGGTGAGACAACATGCCTGTGTCCAAGCTGGTCCGGCGCCGCGAGCCGGCCGAGTTCACGCGCCAGGAGTTCGAGCACCGCGTCGAGCGCGCGCGCAAGCTGATGGTGAAGGCGAAGCTCGACGGCATCCTGGTGTCGTCCGAGATGAACCTGGAATACCTCTCCGGCTTCACCACCCAGTTCGCCTGGAACACGCCGACGCGGCCCTGGTACTTCCTCTTGCCGCTGAAGGGCAAGGCGGTCGGCGTGATTCCCGAGATCGGCATCACCAACTGGCAGGCCACGTCCTGGTGCCAGAACCTGTTGACCTGGCCGTCGCCCAGGCCGGAGAACGAGGGCCTCGACCTTTTGACCAAGGCGATCAAGGCGCTGCCTCGGCGTTTCGGCCGGCTGGGCGTCGAGCTGGGCGACGAGTCGCGCCTGGGCATGCCGGTCGCCGACCTCTTGCGCCTCGGTAAGATGATCCGGCCGTTCGAGCTGGCCGACGCCATCCCGGTGATCCGCGAGCTGCGCATCATCAAGTCGGCGGCCGAGGTGGCGCGCATCAAGCACATCTGCGGCGTCGCCAACGACGCCTTCGACCGCCTGCCCGACCTGGTCGCGGACGGCGACACGGAGCGCGACATCGTGCGCAAGTTCCAGGCCGAGCTCTACCTTCTCGGCGCGGACAAGACGCCGTATACCGCGATCGGCTCGGGCAAGGGCGGCTACGACAGCATCATCCAGGGCCCGCTGCCGCGCCGCTTACGCAAGGGCGACATCTTCCTGATCGACACGGGCACGAAGTGGGGCGGGTATTTCTGCGACTTCGACCGCAACATCGCGCTCGGCAAGCCGACCGACAAGGCGCGGCGCATGCACGACCTGCTGTGGCTGTCGACCGAGGCCGGAATCAAGGCGGCGGTGCCCGGCAACACCGCGGCCGATGTCTACGCGGCCCAGGCCAAGGTGCTGGTCGATGCCGGCATCGTGCTTGGCAATGTCGGCCGCTTCGGCCACGGCCTGGGTAAGAACATGACCGAGCCGCCCTCGAACAAGCCGGGCGACGCGACGGTCCTGCGGCCGGGCCTGGTGCTGACGATCGAGCCATCGGCGATGTACGACGGCAACAAGATCATGGTCCACGAGGAGAATCTCGTGGTCACCGACGGCAAGCCCAAGCTGCTCACCCGCCGCGCGCCGCGCGAGATGCCGGTGGTCGCGTGGTAGGAGCGCGTCAGCGCTCCTGCTTTTTTCTTTTCCTGGCGGCGGGCTTCTTCTTCGCCGCCTGCGCGCGCAGCGCCACGGCGAAGGCGTCGCGGGCGAGGTCGCGCATGACCTCGGGATCGTCCATCGCGGCCTCGGGCGCCTGGTAGTAACCCAGCGCCGCCGCCTCGCCCTTGCGCTGGTAGGTGAAGGGGGCCATGCCCTCGGCCTCGTAGCCGGGCCGCGTCGTGTCGTCGACCTTCATGTAGAGCGTGTCGGAAACGATCAGCGCGAACATGATCCCGTCGCGAAATAGGCCCGCGCCGCCGAACATGCGGCGGATCGAAACCGGCCCGAAGCCCGACAAGAGATCGGCCACGTGCTCGCAGAATTCCGGGCTGGCGCTCATGGCGTGAGTGTAATTCGCCCGCATATCCACACAACAGCGCTCGAATCGCCGCTGCCATATTTGCTACAAGGAAGAGTCACGCGCTCGTGATTGCCACAGTCCTGCCGCAATAGCAGAAAGCCGCCATTTCCAAGCTCAACATTTCTTGAATCCGCTTTGAATTCCATCCTCGGTGTTTTCGCGGCTATCTGGCGGGGCGTGCCGGCCGCGTCTTCCGAACGACGCGGCGTGCATCGAAGACGGCCCTGACAACGGCGTCGACGCGCACTCCCGCTTCGAGGGGGAGATCGGCACGTAACTTCTGTTTGAACTAGATCCGGAGATGGAACCATGAACCGCATCGCCACCTATGTCGGCGCCCTGACCCTCACCCTCGTCGCTTTCGGCGCCAGCGCCCAGACCACCCAGCCCAACTGGGCCCAGGCCGCGTCGGTCGACGGCCGCCAGCTCATCGCCGCGCTGGATTCCTGCCAGCAGTTCGCCGAGGAGTCGCGCCGCGTCCGCTGCGAGACGATCGCGCGCAAGACCAACGGCCAGGCGACGCAGCTCTCGGGCAATTTCGAGGGCGGCTACTCGGTCTCGGGCGCCCCGCTGGGCCGCCAGGACAACTAAGTCCGGCTCGACGCGCGACAGCGTCGTGACCACACGCTCGGCGGGGCTCCAAGTCCCCCCGCCGGCAAGCCGCCTCCGCCTGGGCATGCAGCCCGCGCGGGGGCGGATTTGCTTCCGGCCTTCACGACCGCGCGAGGCCCCGATCGGCGCGGCGGATTCGTGGCATAGTCGCGCCATGACGATCCGACCGATCCTCTTGGCGCTTGGACTGGCGCTGATCGCCCAGTCGGCGCTGGCACAGCAGACCCAGGAGGAGATCCGCTTTCAGGCGGAACTCAAGGCCTGCGAAACCCAACCCGAGCCGCAGCGCAAGGCCTGTATCGATGCGGTGCAGGCGAAGATCAAGGCGGCCTGGATCGCGCGCATCGAGGCCGAGTCCCGCCGTCGCCAGGCGCCCTGATCGGTCCTGACGCGCCAGGCGCTTGCAACCACCGGCGGGCAGGACCATTTCTATCGGGTGACCGCAACGCCAGGGAGGAGCCGTATGCCGAGTTTCGCCATCGCCGCGCTCCTCGCAGTGCTGCTTGCGGGCGCCGCGCCGGCTTCGGCGCAGGTGAATGCCTATCCCGGCACGACCCTGGGCGGCAGCGGCGTCCAGCGCTACCCGAGCGGCTCGGCGCCGTCGGGCGGAGGTACCGCCGCGCGGGCCGCCCAGCAGCGGCTCGACAGCGCCAAGCACGACACGATGCTGCAGTCCTGCGGCGGCATGGCGGGCGCCGCGGCCGACCGCTGCTATTCCGAACTCCGCACGACGATCGAGTCCGACCGGCTGAAGCAGCAGTCGCTCCAGTCCGGCCCGTTCCGCGAGGGGCGGTAGGCGCCAGATCTCTGCCGCTCCGGCCTGTCCTGTCGGACGCGAGCCGGATGAGCTTCGCTACTCCGGCAATCCCGCTCTTCGCAATCCTTCTTGGTACTTCGCGACATCGTCCGGCCGGTAGGGGCCAAGGACGTTGCGGAGGTTCGAAATGCGAAGGTTGGGATCGATGCGCCGCAGGCGTTCAATGGCGCTTCGTGCCTGCTCCATGTCGCCGCGGAACGCGTGGCTTGCGGCGGAAATCCGAAGCGCGGGATGGGACCTCGGCGCTTCCGACAATGATTTTGCGGCCCAAGCCGCCGCCTCTTCATGGCGAGACGCAAAGAAATGGCCGTGTGCGACCGTGTGACATATCCCGTGCAAGTATGGGTCCAGCGGGCTGAGCCGCATCGCATGGGAAGCGCGTTCGACGCCCGCATCCGGATCGCCACTCCAAATTTTGACCCACCCGCTCCAATGCCACCCAACCGTCGAGTTCGTATTCAACAGGAGCGCTCGATCGATCAGGGCGGCGCCAGTCTCGATGTCATGCGCAACAAAAACGAGCGTCTGGCCTGCAAACGCGAGCGCCACGGCGTCGTCCCGGCCCAAGTCCGCGGCCTGTCGCGCGAGGCTTGTTGCTTCCCGAACGTCGCGAACCCGGTCGGACATCCATCCAAAGGCTTGGCTCCGACAGTAACAGGAAGCGCCCAGTCCGTACGCCGATGCGAAGCTTGGGTCGATTTCGAACGCCTTCCGCGCGCATGACAACGCTTCGTCGTTCGCCGCCGGATTGGGTATTTGATGGAGCGCTGCAAGTGCGCGCAAATAGTAGTCGTAGGCATTGAGATTCTCGGTGACCTTGCGCCTGGTGCGCTCGATCTCGGCACCCTCGAGTTTGGGAATGATGGCGCCCACGACATTACGGGCGACCTGATCCTGCAGCTCGAAGATATCGTCGAGGTTGCCCTCGAAATGACCTGCCCAGAAGTTGGCGCGAGTCTCGGCATCGACAAGCTGAGCGGTAAGACGAACCCGGTTCGCTGCTTTGCGCACGCTGCCCGTGAGCACGTAGCGTGCGCCGAGCTCTCGGCCGACCTGCTGTACATCAACCTCCCGCCCCTTGTAGGTGAAGCTCGAGTTGCGCGCGATCACGAGCAGCCATCGCATCTGCGAGAGGGCCGTGATGATCTCCTCCACGACACCGTCGGAAAAATACTCCTGCTCCGGATCGGTCCCTATGCTGGTGAATGGCAGCGCCGCCACGGACGGTCTGTCCAGCAAGGCGTGACCGGCGGAGGTAGCAGGTTGGGGCGCGCTTGGCGGCACGACGCGCTCGGTGCCAGCCGCCTCCGACACCGTGCCGACGAAGCGAAGGCCCTTACGCGGCAATGTCTTGATGACACGCTGCGTTTCGCCGCTGTCCCCAAGCGCGGCGCGCGCGGCGTTGATGCATGTCGTGAGAGCCGACTCGGAGACGATGCGCGAATCCCAGATCGCGGCGATGAGCTCGTCCTTCGTGACGACGCGATTGCGATGCGCGATCAGATGCGCAAGGAGGTCGAACACCTTCGGTTCGACGGCGAGCTGCTGACGTGCCTGAAATAGCTCTCGCCGGTCGGTATCAAGCGAAAAATCTTCAAACCGGTAGATCATTCGACCGCTCCTCAGCGTCGAAACCATAGCACGAGGGCGGCGGCCGCCTAAACCAAGGCCATCCAAAGGAAAAGCCAAGGCCATGCTGAGCTGCCCCTCAAGCAAGCGCGCCCTTATCGACCTAACCTCCCGTCACTTGATTGATCTTCAATGCGACAGAGGGGATGCGCCGATGTGCGAACATTATCAGAGCGGTAGCCGGTCTCGGGACATGGGAGCAAACGATGGTCGCGATGTCGGCTTGACGTTGCGGGCTTTCCAAGTCGATCCGGGGTGGTATGAGGCCTATTGGTACAGCCGCTCCGAGACCCCGCCCTCTCGCGGACGAGTGCGAGTGCTGCTGGACTACTGCCGCAAGCTGGTGGCTGGGGGCATTGGCTGGCTGGCGAGCGCGATCGCGACGAGCCGGCCCGAGCGGCCCCGTTTGGGCCGGAGTGAAGGCTCCCGGCGCCAGGCGGAGCTTCGCCCCGGCGCGGCCTAGCCGCTGCCCGGTTAGATATTGGCGAAGAAGTCGTTGCCCTTGTCGTCGACGACGATGAAGGCGGGGAAGTTCTCGACCTCGATGCGCCAGATCGCCTCCATGCCGAGCTCGGGATACTCGATCACGTCGACCTTGCGGATGCAGTCCTGCGCCAGGCGCGCGGCCGGGCCGCCGATCGAGCCCAGGTAGAAGCCGCCATGCTTCTTGCAGGCCTCGGTCACCTGCTTGGAGCGGTTGCCCTTGGCCAGCATCACCATCGATCCGCCCGCGCCCTGGAACTGGTCCACGTAGGAATCCATGCGCCCCGCCGTCGTCGGGCCGAACGAGCCGGAGGCCATGCCCTTCGGCGTCTTGGCCGGGCCGGCGTAGTAGACCGGGTGGTTGCGGATGTGCTCCGGCAGGCCCTCGCCGCGGTCGAGCCGCTCCTTGAGCTTGGCGTGGGCGATGTCGCGCGCCACCACCATCGGGCCGCTCAAGGACACGCGGGTCTTGATCGGGTACTTCGACAGTGTCGCGCGGATCTCGCTCATCGGCCGGTTGAGGTCGATCTTCACCACCTCGCCGCCCAGCGTGCGCTCGTCGATCTCGGGCAGGTACTGCGCCGGATTGGTCTCGAGCTGCTCCAGGAACACGCCGTCCCTGGTGATCTTGCCCAGCGCCTGGCGGTCGGCCGAGCAGGACACGCCGATGCCCACGGGGCAGGACGCGCCGTGGCGCGGCAGGCGGATCACGCGCACGTCATGCACGAAGTACTTGCCGCCGAACTGCGCGCCGATGCCGCACTTGAAGGCCAGGTCCTTCACCTCGGCCTCGAGCTCCAGGTCGCGGAACGCGTGCCCGGCCTTCGAGCCCTTGGTCGGCAGCTCGTCGAGATAGCGCACCGAGGCGAGCTTCACCGTCTTCAGCGTCATCTCCGCCGAGGTGCCGCCGATCACGATCGCCAGGTGATAGGGCGGGCAGGCGGCCGTGCCGAGCGTGCGCATCTTGGCGTCGATGAACTTGAGCAGGCTCTGCGGGTTCAAGAGCGCCTTGGTCTCCTGGTAGAGGAACGTCTTGTTCGCCGAGCCGCCGCCCTTGGCGATGAACAGGAACTTGTAGGCGTCGCCGGGCGTCGCGTAGATCTCGATCTGCGCCGGCAGGTTGGTGCCGGTGTTGACCTCCTCGTACATGTTCAGCGGCGCCACCTGGCTGTAGCGCAGATTGTCGGTCGTGTAGCTCTTCATCACGCCTTCGGCGATGGCGCTCTCGTCGTCGAAGCCGGTCCAGACGCGCTGGCCCTTCTTGCCCATGACGATCGCCGTGCCCGTGTCCTGGCACATCGGCAGCACGCCGCCGGCCGAGATGTTGGCGTTCTTCAGCATGTCGTAGGCGACGTAGCGGTCGTTGTCCGAGGCCTCGGGGTCCGAGAGGATCGAGGCGAGCTGCTTCAGATGCCCCGGCCGCAGCAGGTGCGAGATGTCGTGGAAGGCCTGCTGCGTCAGCCGGGTGATCGCCGGCGCCTCGACCGTCAGCACCTCCTGGCCGTTGAACTTGGTCGTGCCGACATGCTCGGACGTCAGCTTGCGATAGGGCGTCTTATCCTCGCCCAGGGGGAACATGTCGTTCGGCGACGCTTCGGCCATGGGATCACCCGTGTGGTTCTTCTGTGTGTTGCGGACGGCGGTTGCGGGCCAGAGAAAGCCGCTGGCCGGGCGGTGTCAACCGGCGAGGCGGGCCAGGCCGGCCGGTAGCCTCGTGGCAGGTTACTGAAATAGCTCGATTTGCGGGAAATTGGTTAAGATGGCCGCCGAATAGTATTGCACGCTCCGGCATAGGGAACATATCACGAACTGCGTTGGCAACGATCTGCTCCATGGAGGGCCCGAATGAATTTTCGCGAGACGATACCCAGCGCGCCCGTAGGCGTCGTCGATCCGCGCTATGAGACTGCACGCGATGCTCGTCGGCATGGCGCTCGCCTATCGATCGAAGCTGATCGAGCCGGCGCCGTGGCGGGCGCCGGCGCATCTGGCGACGCAGTATTTTCTGCTGGTGCTTGTTGCGGTCCTGTTTTTGCAGTGGATCGTCTACTGGCTCTACGCGCCGTATCTGCGCTACCTCGAATGGTTTCAGCCACCCTACATCCGCAACACGGCGCTGGCGATCTTCGATCTCACCGCCGGCATCCTCCTGGTCGCGGTCAGCGAGGAACTCGCCTTCCGCCGGCTGCTCTTCGCGCTGCTGCAGCGTCTGGGGCTTGGCGTGCATGCAGTTGTGCTGATCAGCGCGGTGCATTCGGCCTCACCCATCTGACGAGCGGCCTCGCCGACACGCTCAACGCCTTTCTCGCGGGCATTCTGCTGGGCTACCTGTACTACGCGACTGGCCGCCTCGGCCTGTGCATAACGGTCCACTATGTCGACAACCTGACAGTCTACTGGTGGCGCGCGACGGTCAGCGGGGCGCTGTAGCGTCGAGGGCAGAAGGGAGCAGAGCGCGCTGCTGCCGCCGGAACCCGTCCTGCGTGACGACGTGGTCCGTGCAATCGGCAAAATGTCGACGGCCAAGCCTGCATCGATGCCGAATTCCCATGAAAGCCTTTGTAAAACATATGTTTACGTAAAATCGATGAGAGGGTCGCCGATTAGTATTGCACGACTGCCAGCTGGAACATTTCATGAACATAAACCCAAATCAAGAGGTGTCTACAATGCTGACCGGTTTAACCCCACTCCTTTCGCGCACGGCCGAATTCGTCGGATCGCTGCCGGAGTTCGATTCAATGGACGGCAGCCCCGATCGACCGGATCGCTTCGGCTATGCCCGTGATGCGGCGATCCAGTCCTTCCGAAACCGGCTCGGCCGCGATCCGTCGGCCATCGAACTACAGGACTGGATGCCGTCCTATCTGACTGGCGCTGACCGGGCGATCTATGAACGCGAACGCGCAATGCGGCGGCCCTACCTGGCGCGCGGTATCCCGACGCCGCCGCGCTTCGCGCCGCGCGCGGCGCCTGCCGTGCCGCCACCGGCGCCCCCGCCCGGGCAGGTTTCGCGTGGCATTGGCGAGGAGCAGCCGAACGCCGACGGCATCCATCCGTATTTCGAAGCTTTCCTGAAAACGCTGCAGTTCGGCTTCCTCGCCAGGAACCTTCCGCTGGATGTTGCCGTCGAGGCGTTGTCGCCGCATGACGGCCGGCGCAAACAGGTGCGGGATTTTCTGTCGGTGCGGCGGCTGGACAAGACGGCGGAAGACGCGTTGATGAAACAGGTCGAGGCCTACGACCATTACAAGTCGGACCGAGAGCGATCCTACCAGACCTACACCAAGAAACGCCTCGATCCTGGGCCGTGCCGGTATAGCCAGAAGATCTCACCCGAGCTTCCTTGCTACTACGCAGGGTCGACAGGCGGCGCGGTCGAGCCATGGAAGCATGTTGAACAACGCGACGCAGCAGATTATCCGATGAGGAGTTACGATAGCGCGCAATTGGAGTGTTCGACGCGCAGTTGGGTAGCTGCCCGGGCGCGTGAGCAGCAATTGATCGATCACTTCCGTTTCTTGGGGCTTTCAGACAATCTGATCAACGCGATCGCGGACCATATGTGGCGTCCGGCGATGATGAAGCTCGCCGAGCGGGAGTGCGGGCATCTACCGCTGCCGGTCCCAGAACCATTTGCCGGACCGGGCATGTAAGATGGCGGTTTCGTCAAAACGCTCTCCCAAGCCGCGTCGGCCTCGGTGGTTGGCCCGCAGCACGCGTCGCCGCATGAGTCGCGAAGAGCACGAGGCCTATTGGCAGTCTCATCTCGGCGAATTCATTGCGATTCCCTTGGGCAAGCAATTCGGATACGCGCGTTGTGTGAACGGGGGCTTGTTCGCATTCTACGATGTGCTTTCGCCGATAGTCCTGCCCATCGAAGAGATAAAGGTCCGGGGGGTGCTCTTCACGCTGTGCTGTTCGAGCGATCATCTCTCGAAGAAGATATGGACTGTGATCGGGCAGGAACCGTTGGAAGGCGAGCTCGCGCTGCCGCCGGTCTTCGTGCGCAATCCCGAGGGCAGTGACTATATCGACGTCTATCGCGAGGGCGAGTTTCGTCCCTATGCCGGGGAAGACCTGACCAAGATCGACAAAGCGGCGGTGTGGGACGAGCCGAGCCATGTCGAGGAGCGTTTGCTAAACCAGCTCACCGGCAAGCCCTGTCGCTTCGCGCGCGGTGCGCGCGTGCGGCCCGAACTCGCCGAACGCGTCTATCGGGAATATTGGGCCAAGCACGGCGGTCCGCCGGACAGGACGCGCGCGTAGCGATTGGCCCAGTGCACCAGCGGTCACGAGGCCAACCACGTAGGCAGAAGGCGAGGACTTCAGCAGGCGTCCGGGGCGGCGCTATTTCTTGCGGAAGCTGTCCAGCGTGACGACCTTCTCGCCGGCGCTCTCGGCCGGGGCGTCGGCGGGCTTCGGCAGCGCGGTGACGGCGGCGGGCTTGGCCGGCTTTGCGGGCGCGACCGCCTTCGGCTGCTCGGGCGCCTTGGCCGTGATCGCGGTCGCGGTCTTGCCGGCGCCGCTGGCGGGCGCGCCGCCTTCGCTCACGGCCTGGAACTGCAGGCCGAAATTGACCGAGGGGTCGGTGAAGGCGGTGACTGCGGCAAACGGGATCACCAGGCGCTGCGGCACGTTGGAGAAGCTCAGCGTCACGGTGAAGCCGTCGGCCTCGACCGCCAGGTCCCAGAACTGGTGCTGCAGGACGATGGTCATCTCCTGCGGGAAGCGCGTCTTCAGGCTCTGGTCGATCTGCGCCTTGGGGTGGTCGGTGCGGAAGGTGATGTAGAAATGGTGTGCGCCGGGCAGGCCGTGCTTGGCGGCGTGGGCCAGCGCGTCGTGCATCACCCCGCGCAGCGCGCGCTCGACCATCCTGTCATAGCGAAGTCCGCCGTCCCCCATCAGCCACCTATGCTCTCGACTCTCCGGTCATCGCGACCTGCCTAGTCCCCCGGCCCAAAGTGGGGGGCTTCTGTTGCCAGGCGCCCCCCGGACCCCGCCCGAACGTGTGAAGGCTCGGGACTTATAGTCGGCTTACCTTCTGCCGTTAGGCAGCGAGGCGAGCCTCACCGTAGTTGTCGTTGGCAACTATCAGTTTTAGCCCGATAACGGCGGTACCATGCCGGGCGAAAGTTCCATCTTTACCACGCGCGTCGATCCTGTTTCGCCCCCTTAAGTCCCGCCGACGGTGTTGCCGCTCCCGGTGAGAGGAGCTCCGCCGGACGGGGAAATCTGGTGGAGGCGCCGGGTACTGCCCCCGGGTCCGCAACGCTTATTCCACGGTCCGTTTATCGCCATAGTCGGTTGCCCGACCTGACCAATATAGGATGCCCCGGCGCGGGGTGAAAGAGGGGCGAAGACGCCGATTCGCGGGCCCTGAGTCGGGTTGGCATTCGGGAAACGGACCCGATAGATTGCCAGCGTCCGCCCCCTTAAGCCTTGATGAAAGTTCCGTCCATGGTCCTGAGCCCGGAACAGGCCGCCGAGATCGACCGCCTGCGCACCGAAACCCACCAGACGCTGCGCCCGACCGTTCCGGCGCTGGAAGAGCTGCTGTTCCACCCCATACCGATCCTCGACCACGGCTTCGTGCGCGTGATCGACTACATGGGCGACGACGGCGCGGTGGTCCAGGCCGCGCGGGTTTCCTACGGCCGCGGCACCAAGCGGGTCAGCGAGGACAAGGGGCTGATCAACTACCTGATCCGCCACCGCCACACGACTCCGTTCGAGATGTGCGAAATCAAGTTCCACGTGAAGCTGCCGATCTTCGTAGCGCGGCAGTGGATCCGGCACCGCACGGCGAACGTGAACGAGTATTCCGCGCGCTACTCGATCCTCGACCGCGAATTCTACCTGCCGGCGCCGGAGAACCTGGCGGCGCAGTCCGACCAGAACCGCCAGGGCCGCGGCGAGGTGCTGGGCGGGGACGAGGCGGCCCGCGTGCTGGACCTGCTGCGCGAGGACGCACAGCGCAACTACGACCACTACCTCGACATGCTGAACGAGGGCACCGACGGCAAGCCGGCCGACCCCGGCCGATCAGGGCTGACGCGCGAGCTCGCGCGCATGAACCTGACGCTCAACATGTACACCCAGTGGTACTGGAAGATCGACCTGCACAACCTGATGCACTTCATCGCGCTCAGGGCTGATCCGCACGCGCAGTTCGAGATCCGCGTCTACGCCGACGCCCTGTCGCACGTGCTCGACCGCTGGATGCCGATCACCGCGGCGGCCTGCCGCGAGCACATCATCGGCGGCGCGCGGCTCTCGGCCACCGGCCTCAAGCTGGTGAAGCGCCTGGTCAAGGGCGAGAAGGTGACCCAGGCCGACAGCGGCCTGCAGCCGCGCGAGTGGCGCGAGCTCGCAACGCTGCTCGGCATCGATCCGGCCTGACGTCGTGACCGCGAAGCCGAAGCACGAGCTCTGGCGGGTGCTGGAGACGCGCGACCTGCTGGTGGCGCCGCCCTGGCTCAAGGTCCAGTCGCAGCGCGTGGGCCTGCCGGACGGGCGCGAGGTCGACGAGTACTACCGCGTCACCCTGCCGGACTATGCGCTGATGTTCTGCGAGGACGCTGAGGGCCGCGTGCTGGTGCTGCGCCAGTACAAGCACGGCGTCGGCGCGGTGAGCCTCAGCTTCCCGGCCGGCACCTTCAATCCCGGCGAGGATCCATTCGACTGCGCCCGGCGCGAGCTGATGGAGGAAACCGGCTACGAGGCCGGCGCGTGGCGCGCGCTGGGACGCTACGTCACCCATGCCAACGCCTACGGCAACGCCGCGCACCTGTTCCACGCCACCAACTGCCGCAAGGTCGCCGAGGCGAACTCGGGCGACCTCGAGGAGATGGAGCTGCTGCTGATGACGCGCGAGGAACTCTTCGCCGCGGCGGCCGACGGCCAGTTCATGCTGACCAGCCAGATCGGCATGCTGGCCCTGGTGACGCACCCCGTGCTGGGCAAGACCATGGGGAAGAAGGTCTAGGCCTTCCCCGCCCTACTGCATCACGATCCTGGGCCCGGCGCGGCCGGCGTCGGAGAGGCGCTTCTCGACCTTGGTCCACACCTTCTCCGCCAGCGCGCGGTAGACCTTCGCATGGTCGCTGTCGGGCTTCGCGGCCACGATCGGCGTGCCGGCGTCCGACGTCACGCGGATGTCCAGGTGCAGCGGCACCTCGCCCAGGAAGTCGACGCCGAGGCGCCCCGCTTCCTCGCGCGCGCCGCCATGGCCGAAGATCTCCGAGCGCGTGCCGCAGCTCGGGCACAGGAAATAGCTCATGTTCTCGACGATGCCGAAGACCGGCACATCGACCTTGCGGAACATGTTGAGGCCCTTGCGCGCGTCGAGGAGCGCGATGTCCTGCGGCGTCGAGACGATCACCGCGCCGGTCAGCGGCACCTGCTGCGCCATGGTGAGCTGCGCGTCGCCGGTGCCCGGCGGCATGTCGACCACCAGCACGTCGAGCTCGCCCCATTCCACGTCGCGCAGCATCTGCTGGAGCGCGGTCATCACCATCGGCCCGCGCCAGATCATCGGCGTGTCCTCGGGCACCAGGAAGCCCATCGACATGCACTTCACGCCGTAGTTCGTCAGCGGCTCCAGCCGCTTGCCGTCCTTCGAGACCGGCTTGCCCGAGATCCCCATCATGCGGGGCTGGGAGGGGCCGTAGATGTCGGCGTCGAGCATGCCGACGCGCTTGCCCAGCGCGGCCAGCCCGAGGGCGAGGTTGACCGCGGTGGTCGACTTGCCGACGCCGCCCTTGCCGCTGGCGACCGCGACGATCGACCGCACGCCGGGCACCAGCGCCTTGGCG
>JAEULC010000247.1 GCA_016792605.1 Rhodospirillales bacterium | reverse complement strand
CTCGGCCGCATCGACGTGAAGCTGGAGGTCGGCGAGGACGGCCGGGTCACGGCCCAAGTCCGCGCCGAGAAGCCCGAGACGCTGGAACTGCTGCAGCGCGACGCACGCGGCCTGGAGCGCGCGCTCCAGGAAGCGGGCCTGCGCGCCGACTCAGGGTCGCTCAGCTTCGGCCTGCGCGGCGAGAACCGCCAGGACGGACAGCATGGCCAGCAGGCCCGGAGCACCCCTTCACCGCTCGCGCTGAACGCCGAGCAGGACGACATCACCCCGATCATCGCCGCCAGAAGCGCCGAGGGCCGGATCGACCTGCACGTCTGAGGATAGCGCCATGGCAGTCGACGGCATCAACACGACCGGCACCGCGACGAGCACCAGCACGTCGATGAGCAAGCTGGCCGAGAATTTCGACCAGTTCCTGACCCTCTTGACCACCCAGCTCAAGAACCAGGACCCGCTGTCGCCGATGGACTCGGCGGAGTTCACCAACCAGCTCGTCCAGTTCGCCGGCGTGGAGCAGCAGATCAACACCAACAAGAACCTGGAGTCGCTGCTGACGCTGCAGAAGTCCAGCCAGGTGATGAACGCGCTCTCGCTGATGGGCAAGAAGGTCGAGATCACCGGCAACACCGTGCCGCTGCAGGACAAGTCGGCGACCTTCGTCTACACCCTGCCGAAGGCGGCGGCGCAGACGGTCTACACCATCACCGACTCCAGCGGCCGCACGGTCTACACGGGCACCGGCGACACCGAGGCCGGCCGGCACGAATACAGCTGGAACGGCAAGTCGTCGTCCGGCGTGCAGCTTCCCGACGGCACCTACTCCCTCAACGTCATTGCGGTCGACGCGGCCGGGCAGCAGATCCAGGCGTCCACGTGGACGATCGGCAAGGTCACCGGCGTGGAATCGAGCGACGGCGGCGCGGTTCTCAACCTCGGCGGCACCCTGGTCTCTATGGACCGGCTGAGTGCGGTCGTCGGCTAGTCGGAATCTCAACGCCCGCACGGCGATGACCGCCGCAACCGGGCCAAGGAGCGAACAATGAGCATCTACGGCGCAATGGTATCGAGCATCACCGGGCTGCAGGCGCAGAGCCAGGCCCTCGGCATGATCTCCGACAACCTCTCGAACGTGAACACGGTCGGCTACAAGGGCTCGCATGCCCGGTTCTCGACCCTGGTGACCGAGATCACCACGTCGCGCTACTCCCCGGGCGGCGTGCGGTCTTCGCCGTTCACCTCGGTCGACCGCCAGGGCGTGATCCAGTCCAGCTCGTCGGTGACCGACCTCGCCGTCTCGGGCAACGGCATGTTCGTCGTGCGCGAGACCGCCGATCCCGCGGCCGGCGGCGAGACCCTCTACACCCGCGCTGGCTCGTTCCGCCGCGACGCCGACGGCAACCTGGTCAACACCGCGGGCCTGTTCCTGCAGGGCTGGCCGATCGACGCGGTCACCGGCCAGCCGATCGGCAACAACATCTCGCAGCTCGAGACGATCTCTGTCGGCAACCTCAGCACGACAGCCCTGCCCTCGACCCAGATCGACCTGTCGGCGAACCTCGACGCCAACACGGCCGTCGGCGACACCTACTCCATCGACACGGCGATGGTCGATTCGCTCGGCGCCAACCACGTGATCCGGCTGACCTACACCAAGACGGCCGCAAACGCGTGGACCGTCGCGGCCTCGGCGCCGAATGCCGACATGACCGTCAGCATCGCCGCCGGCGCGCTGACCTTCGACCCGAACAACGGCACGCTGCTGACCCCGGCCAGCGGCCAGCTCACGATCACCACCAGCGCCTACACCAACGGCGCCGGCGGCCCGGCGTCGCTGGTCCTGGACATGGCGGCCAGCACGTCCAGCTCCGGCCTGACCCAGTACGCGGGCTACAACGAGATCAAGTCGGTCAACAGCGACGGCATCCCGACCGGCTCCTTGAGCGGAATCGCGGTCTCCGACGCCGGCGTCGTGATCGCGCTGTTCGACAACGGCCAGACCCGCGACATCTACCAGATCGCGCTCGCCGACCATCCCAACGTCAACGGCCTCGAGGCGCGCGACGGCAACGCCTACGCCACCAGCGGCCTCTCCGGCGACCCCGTGGTCAACATCCCGCTGACCGGCGGCACGGGCAACATCGTGTCCGCGGCCCTCGAGGCGTCGACCGTGGATATCGCCGAGGAGTTCACGAACATGATCATCACCCAACGCGCGTATTCGGCGAATACCAAGGTCATCACGACTGCCGACGAGATGCTCGACGAGACGATCCGCATGAAGCGGTAAACGCCGGCGCGGGCGATTAGCCGTGACGGCCGCGAAATCCCTGGCTTCCGGGGCATTTGCGGCCGTCGCCGCCATCCCAGGGTTAACGCACTGGCGCGGCGTTCACCACTTCTTAAGCATGCGGCTTAAGTCTTTCGAAAGTCGGGAGGACTACCTTTTGCGGACGGTCGCACTGCGATCGTTTCACTGAGGTTTGGTTGATGGACAAGATCGGAAACGGACAGGCGATGGGTGTGGTTGGACCGGAAGGCCGGCCGATCTCCCTGCACGACCTGCCGCCGCCCGATACCAAGCGCTGGGTCATCCGGCGCAAGGCCGAAGTCGTGGCCGGTGTCCGCTCGGGGCTGATCAGCCTCGAGGAAGCCTGTGCGCGCTACAAGCTCTCGGTGGAGGAATTCCTGTCCTGGCAGCGCCTTATCGACCGGCACGGGCTGCGCGGCCTGCGCGCCACGCGGCTGCAGGACTACCGCCCGGCGGCCGGCAACGACTAGCCGCCAGGCTGAAGCCTTCCACAGGCTCCGCGGGCTTATCGCCGCAATCCACAGACGCTCCTTCCGACGCATCCCGCTAGGCACTTCCTGCCTGCCGGCAAAATTTTCCGGCTGTTAACTCTTCGTTCACGCCCCAATCGATAAAATGCCACCGATCGGCGCGCCCTGTTCCGCGCGCCGGATGATGGGTCGGGGCAAGGAACGTGGACAACCTATTGTTGACGCTTCAGAAATTGGGGATCGGCCGCTTGGCCACCCTGGCCGTAGCCGCGCTCGGCCTGATCGGCTTCTTCGCCTACATCACCCTGCGCCTGGCGGCGCCGCCCATGGCGCTGCTCTACGGCGACCTGGAGGTCGGCGATTCGAGCCAGATCGCGACCAAGCTCGCCGCGACCAACATTCCCTACGAGGTCCGCGCCGACGGCAGCCAGATCTACGCGCCGGCCGACCAGGTGCAGAAGCTGCGCATGACGCTGGCCGCCGAAGGCCTGCCCGCGGGCGGCTCGATCGGCTACGAGATCTTCGACCGCACCCAGTCCCTCGGCACCTCGAACTTCGTCCAGAACGTGAACCACCTGCGCGCGCTCGAGGGCGAGCTGGCGCGCACGATCAAGACATTGGGCCCGGTCAAGTCGGCCCGCGTCCACCTGGTGCTGCCGCAGCGCGACCTGTTCAGCCGGACCCGCCAGGAGGCCAGTGGCTCGATCATCCTTCGGATGAAGGGATCGGCCCGCCTCGACAAGCCGCAGACCCAGTCGATCCAGCACCTGGTGGCTTCGGCCGTGCCCGGCCTCGCCCCCACCCAGATCTCGATCGTCGACGACCGCGGCACGCTGCTGGCGCGCGGCGCCGGCCAGAACGGGTCCGGCGGCACCGCGACCGCCGAGGAGATGCGCGTCTCTTACGAGCAGCGCCTGTCGCGCGCCGTGGAGGAGCTGATCGAACGCTCGGTCGGCCCGGGCAAGGTCCGCGCCGAGGTGACGGCCGAGTTCGACTACGACCGCGTCACCATCAACACCGAGACCTTCGACCCGGACAGCCAGGTCGCGCGCTCGACCCAGACCACCGAGGAAAGCGGCCGCACCCGCGAGGCGGTCAACGCCGACGCCGCGGTCGGCGTGACGACCAACCTGCCCGAGGGCCAGACCGACCCCAATGCCGGCGCCGGCTCGCAGACCTCGCGCACCGACACCACGACCAACTTCGAGATCTCACGCACGGTGAAGAACCAGGTCCGCGAGGGCGGCCAGGTCAAGCGCGTATCGGTCGCCGTCCTGGTCGACGGCATCTACGACAACGGCAACTACGCGCCGCGCACGCCCGAGCAGCTTGAGCAGCTCAACCGCCTGGTGCGGTCGGCCGTCGGCTTCAACCAGGACCGCGGCGACACGATCGAGGTGGTCAACCTGCGCTTCGCCGACGTGTCGCCGGCCGCCGGCGATTCGTTCGAGCTGCCCCTGGGCCTGACCCGCGGCGAGCTGCTGCGCTTCGGCGAGATCGTCGTGCTGTCGGTCGTGGGCCTGCTGGTACTGCTGCTGGTCGTGCGCCCGATGGTGTCGCGCGCCCTGTCGCCCGCCCCGGCGGCGCTCGGCGGGCCGGGCGGCGCTGCCGGCGCGTTGGCGGGCCCCGGCGGCATCGCGGGCGCGCTAGCCGGTCCCGGCGGCGCCATCGCCGGCGGCGCGCCGCGCATGATCCCGGGCCCGGACGGCAAGATGGTGGTGGTCGAGGACGACTCCGAGTCGATGATCGACATCGGCAGCATCGAAGGCCGGGTCAAGGCGTCGTCGCTGAAGAAGATCGGCGAGATCGTCGACAAGCATCCGGAAGAGGCCGTGTCGATCATCCGCGGCTGGATGTACCAGGACTCGTGACCGGTTCGCTGGCGAAGGAATAGGGCCCATGGCCGCACGTCTGCGCGAAGACTTCAAAGGACTGAGCGGGCCTGAAAAGGCCGGCCTGCTGATGCTTGCGATCGGCGAGGAGCACGCCAGCAAGCTGATGACCCTCATGGGCGACGACGAGATCCGCGAGCTGTCGCAGGCCATGGCCAACCTCGGCAAGGTCAATGCCGACGTCGTGGAGAAGCTGTTCATCGAGTTCTCGAGCCATATCTCCTCGACCGGCTCGCTGATCGGCACCTACGATTCGACCGAGCGCCTGCTGGCCAAGATCCTGCCCGGCGACCGCGTCAACCTGATCATGGAAGAGATCCGCGGCCCCGCCGGCCGCACCATGTGGGACAAGCTCGCCAACGTGAACGAGGTGGTGCTGGCGAACTATCTCAAGAACGAGTACCCGCAGACCGTCAGCGTGGTGCTGACCAAGATCAAGCCGGACCACGCCGCGCGCGTGCTGGCGGTGCTGCCCGAGGCCTTCGCGCTCGAGGTCATCATGCGCATGCTGCGCATGGAGGCGGTGCAGAAGGACGTGCTGGACGACGTCGAGCGCACGCTGCGCACCGAGTTCATGACCAACCTCGCCCGCACGTCGCGCCGCGACGCGCACGAGATGATCGCCGAGATCTTCAACAACCTGGACCGCAACACCGAGGGGCGCTTCATCGCCTCGCTGGAAGAGCGCAATCGCGACTCGGCAGAGCGCATCAAGGCGCTGATGTTCACCTTCGACGACCTTTCCAAGCTCGACCCGGGCGGCGTGCAGACGCTGCTGCGCGCGGTGCCGAAGGACAAGCTGTCGATCGCGCTCAAGGGGGCGTCGGACCCGATCAAGGACCTG
>JAEULC010000239.1 GCA_016792605.1 Rhodospirillales bacterium | reverse complement strand
CGCGTTCTCGACCGGGTCCCAGAACCACCAGCCCCCCCAGCCGAGTTCGTAGTAGGCCCACCACGAGCCCATGGCGATGCCGAGCGTCAGGCACATCCACGCCGCGAGCGTCCACGGCCGCACCCAGCGCGCCCAGGCCGCGTCGATGCGGCCCTCGATCAGCGCAGCGACGGCAAACGAGAACGCCATCGAGAAGCCGACATAGCCGAGATAGAGGAAGGGCGGGTGAATCGCGAGGCCGATGTCCTGCAGCAGCGGGTTGAGGTCGCGGCCGTCGACCGGCGGCGGGATGATGCGCTGGAAGGGGTTCGAGGTCAGCAGGATGAACAGCAGGAAGCCGATCGCGACCCAGCCCTGCACCGCAAGTACCCGCGCGCGCAGGCCCGGCGGCAGGTTGCGGCCGAACACCGCCACCGCGGCGCCGTAGAGCGCCAGGATCATCACCCAGAGGACCATCGAGCCCTCGTGGTTGCCCCAGGAGCTGGTCACCTTGTAGAGCATGGGCTGCAGCGAGTTGGAGTGCTGCGCCACGTTCATGACCGAGAAGTCGGAGACGACGAAGCACCAGATCAGCGCCGCGAAGGCCAGCATCACGCACACGGCCTGGCCGATCGCCGCGGGGCGCGCGACGTCCATCCACGCGACCAGGTTCCGCTGCGCGCCGATCAGCGGCACGCTGCCCTGCACCACCGCCGCGACCAGCGCCAGGACCAGCGCGAAATGGCCGAACTCGGCGATCATGGTTTCGTAACCGTGGGCTTGCCGGGCGGGATGTCCTTCCACTGCCCGGACTTCTTGATCGCGTCGGCGACTTCCTTGGGCATGTAGTTCTCGTCGTGGCGCGCCAGCACCTCCGAGGCGACGAACACGCCGGCCTCGTTCATGCGCCCCTCGGCGATCACGCCCTGCCCCTCGCGGAACAGGTCGGGTAGGATGCCGCGATAGACGGCGTCGACCACGTTGCTGTTGTCGGTCACGCGGAAGGCGGTCGTGGCCCCGTCCTCGATCTTCTTGATGCTGCCCGGCTCGACCAGCCCGAGCAGGCGGAAGCGCTGCGACGGCGGCAGCGGCTTGGCGGCCAGGTCGCTCGGCACCTTGGCGAAGACGACGTGGTCCTGGAACGCGGTCAGCACCAGCGCCGTGGCGACGCCCAGCGACAGCATGCAGGCGACGACGATCCACAGCCGGCGACGCTTGCGGGTCATTGCTCCACCGTGGCCACCGGACCGGCTCTCCGCTGCCGGCGGCGCTCCTCGCGGTCGGGCAGCGGCGGCAAGGCCGCGAGCTCGGACTCGCGCGCCTTTAGGCCGCGCCAGGACAGGACCAGCAACCCGACGAGCACCAGCGCGGTAATGCCGAAGGCAGACCACACGAATCCCGCGTAGCCGCCCATGGCGAAAAAGGTCGAAATCGCATCCACTTGGCTTGCTTCACCCCGCCTGGGCCCTGACGCCCGGCGCCGTTCACGGCCGGCATTCTAGCGCCCGCGCCGCCCAAGTCGAGGCCGCGACGGAGATTTGATCTGCGTCACGAGCGCGCGCCGATCCGGGAAAATCCTTAGGGACTACAGGGGCTTCGTCGCCCGTCTTCGTCACGAGGCGGCGGTCGCCCGGGCGATCCGGACCGCGCGCACCCGCCGCGCCGCCAGCTCGGCCCGGATCCGCAGCAGCAGGACCACGACATAGTAGGCCTTGAAGGCCAGCGCCATCAGCAAGAGCGGCCAGAGCATTGAGGCGTGGATCGACGGCCCGCCCATCTTCATCACGCTGGCCGGCTGGTGCAGCGTGTTCCACCACTCGACCGAGAACTTGATGATCGGCACATTGACGAAGCCGACCAGGGCCAGGATCGACGCGGCGCGCAGGCCGCGCTGCTCATCGTCGAAGGCCTCGCTGAGCGCCATGTAGCCGAGATAGAGGAAGAACAGCACCAGCACTGAGGTCAGGCGCGCGTCCCACACCCAGTACGTGCCCCACATCGGCTTGCCCCATAGCGAGCCGGTGACCAGCGCCAGGAAGGTGAAGCAGGCCCCGATGGGGGCCGAGGCCTTGGCCGCCACCTCGGCCAGCGGATGGCGCCAGATCAGCGCCGCGGCGCTGGCGGCCGCCATGACCGTGTAGACGAACATCGCCATCCAGGCCGAGGGCACGTGCACGTACATGATCCGCACGGACTGGCCCTGCTGGTAGTCGGCCGGCGAGCCGAACAGCGCCAGGTAGAGGCCGGCGACCAGGCTCACGGCCAGGACCGCGACCGCGACCGGCTGGACCACGGCGGCGATGCGCAGGAAGCGGCCGGGATTGGCGAAGCGATGCATGCCCGGGAATTTGCGCCGAGGCGCTGTTTTAGACAAGCCTGGGGCGAAAAAGAAAAGCCGGGCGGAGTGTTACCCCCGGCCCGGCTTAAGAGACGATCGCGGGCGATGCGATCGTTGCGGAACCTAATGCCTACAGGATGAAATTGTCGGCGGTGAAGAACGCCGCGCTGCGCGACATGAAGGTCAGAGTGTTGTCCGGCGAGAAGGTCAGCACCGCGTGGTTGAACCCGTCGTTGCTGAGGATCGCCTGCACGTCGGCGAAGCTCGAGAAGCCGAGCGCCGACAGGTCGACCTTGTCCTGGGCGTAGAAATCGGTGACCACGTCGGCGCCGTTTAGCGTGGCGGACTCGACCACGATCACGTCGGTGACCGTGTCCTTGTTGGTCCAGTAGACGTCGTTGCCCTCGCCGCCGACCAGCGTGTCGGCGCCGTCGCCGCCGAACAGCGTGTCGTTGCCGGTGCCGCCATAGACCGTGTCGTTGCCGTTGCCGGCGCGCAGCACGTCGTTGCCGATGCCGCCGTCGAGAATGTCGTCCTCGCTGCCGCCGATCACCAGGTCGTTGCCGATGCCGCCGTAGAGCGTGTCGAGGCCGCGATTGCCCCAGACCGTGTCGTCGCCCTCGTCGCCATAGGACTGGTCGTTGCCGTGGCCGCCGAAGACCGTGTCGTTGCCGGCATTGCCATGGGCGATGTCCTGGTCGCCGCCCGGCCGCACGATGTCGTTGTCGTCGTTGCCGTCGAGCGTGTCGTTGCCCGGGCCGCCGGAGAGGAAGTCGTTGCCCTCGTTGCCCTGGATCGTGTCGTCGCCGAGGCGGCCGATCAGCGAGTTGTCGGCCCAGTTGCCGAGGATGATGTCGTCGTAGGGCGAGCCCTGGACATGCTCGATGGAGAAGTAGTAGTCGCCCTCGGCATGGCCGCCGGTGCCGCGGCCGGTCACGAGGTTGACCGTGACGGCGGCGTTGGAACTGAAGAACGTCGCCCAGTCGAAGCCCTGGTCGCCCGCGATCGAATCCGCGCCGGCGCCGCCCTCGATCGAGTCGTCGCCCTCGTTGCCGTTGATCGTGTCGTCGCCCGGAAGGCCGCGCAGCGTGTCCTTGCCGCCGAGGCCGGACATGAAGTCCTGGCCCGCGGTGCCGGCGAGCGTGTCGTCCAGGGGCGTGCCGATAATTTCGGCCATCGCGTGAAGGCTCCTCTACCTGTCGAGCCGGACCATCAAGTCGGTCATTATCCGTCTAGATACGAGGGATTTCGATCAAATGCAATCTATTTCTATCCATTTTGTATATATTAACCATAGGGTTACTCGACGGCTTGGCGCAGGGCCAGGGCGCCGGCCAGGGGGCAAAGCGGCACGGAAAGGGCCAGGATCGCGCCCAGGAACAGCAGGTGCGGCCGGGCCTCGCCGCCGGTCAGGACGGCCTCCACCGCGGCGGCGCCGAAGATCAGGGTCGGGACGTAGAGCGGCAGGACCAGGAGCGCGATCAGCACCCCGCCCCGCCGGGCCCCCAGGGTCAGGGCGGCCCCGACCACCCCGATCAGGCTGAGGCTGGGCGTGCCGACCAGCATCGCCAGCAGCAGCGCGCCGAACCCCTCGGCCGGAAGCTGCATCAGCACGCCCAGGAGCGGCGCCGCCACGACCAGCGGCAGGCCGGCCACCAGCCAGTGCGCCAGCGCCTTCGCCAGCACGACCAGGACCAGCGGCGTCGGCGACAGCACGAGCAGCTCCAGCGACCCGTCCTCGTAGTCCGCCAGGAACAGGCGTTCGAGCGCGAGCAGCGTGGCCAGCAGCGCCATCACCCAGATCACGCCCGGCGCGATGCGGGCCAGGATGTTGGCCTCGGGGCCGACGGCGAAGGGGAAGAGCGCCACGCCGATAACGAAGAACAGCACCGCCATGGCGGCGTCGGCGCCCTGGCGCAGCGCCAGGCGCAGGTCGCGGGCGACCAGGGCGGCGAAGGCCGTCACGCGTCGTACCCGGCGAGGTCGAGGCTGCCGGCGCCCGCCAGGGCCAGGGGAACATGCGTGCTGGCCACCACGATGCCGCCGGAGCGCCGGTGGTCGGCGATGGCTTGCTCCAGCGCCGCAACCGAGCGCTGGTCGAGCCCGGTCGAGGGTTCGTCGAGCAGCCACAAGGCCCTAGGCACCGCGACCACGCGCGCGAGCGCCAGGCGGCGGCGCTGCCCGGCGGACAGATAGCGTGCCGGCATCTGCGCCAGCTCGGCGAGGTTGAACCTGTCGAGCGCGGCCTTGAGCGCCTGGGCGTCGCCGCCGGCCAGATCGATCCAGAAGCGCAAATTCTCCGCCACGCCCAGCGCCGGCTTCACCGCGTCGAGATGGCCGAGATAGGCCAGCCGCCCGCGATGCGCCTCGGCATCGGCCCCCACCGGCGCGCCCTGCCAGCGCAGCTCGCCGAGGAAAGGCGGCAGGAGCCCCGCCATGAGGCGCAGCAGGCTCGACTTGCCGCTGCCGTTGGGCCCGACCAGGACCAGCGCCTGGCCGGGCTGGAGCGCGAAGTCCAGCCCCTCGAACACCACGCGCCCGCCGCGCCGGCAGGCGAGGTCATGGCCGGTAAAGGCTGCGGGGCTGGTGGCGGAAGCGGTCATCGGGCCGGCGGGCTTGCGTTCGCGATGCGCCTGTATAGCCGGAAAAGCCATGGCCGGAAAAAGTAACGGCCGCTCGGGGGGGACCGAGCGGCCGTTGGACAGCCTCTTACGAAGCTGCTGGAAGATCGCGGGGGGGATGCGATCTCCCGACTAGAGGGGAGGTCTAGGATTGAAAGTAGGCCAGCCAACTATGGTCGCGATTGGGACGCTTTAAGGCATTTCTGTGATTTTCCGGCCACAGGATGACGGGAAATTAACTTGCGAATCGTGCCGCGCAGCGTGCTGGCACGCCGCTTGTCAGGACGCGAGGTCCGGCACGTCCTCGATCCGCGTGAACACGCGCCCGCCCCTGGCACGGATCAGCTCCATTTCCTCGTCGGCGCCCTTCGACGGGCCGCCGATGCGCAAGACAGCGTCGCAGCGTTCGGCCAGCGCCAGCGACAGGGGCATCATGACGGCGTCGAACTGCCCGGCCCCCGCCGCCTCGATCACCGGCAGCGCCATGTTGACGCCGATCACCGGCACGTGGCCCCGCTTCCAGACCGCGTGCGCGGCCGCGTTCATCGCGCGCAGGTTGGCCGCGCGCACCGTGGGATCCCTGGTCCCCGAGGTGTAGGGCCCGGAGACCATGATCCAGAGGCGCGTCACCTAGGCGCGGCGCGGCAGGGTCTGTTCGACCAGCGTGGCCCAGTAGCTGGCGCCGATCGGCAGCACCTGGTCGTTGAAGTCGTAGTGCGGGTTGTGCAGCAGGCACGAGCCCTCGGTCGGGCCGTTGCCGATCCACACATAGCTGCCCGGCTTGGCCTGGAGCATGAAGGCGAAGTCCTCGGCGCCCATGCTCGGCGTCGGGTCGCGCACCAGGTTCTGCTCGCCGATCACCGCGATCGCGGCCTTGGCGGCGAGGTCGGTTTCGTCCGCGGTGTTGACCGTCGGCGGATAGCGCATCTCGTAGCGGAACCCGGCGATCTGGGCGCCATGCGCCTGGGCCACGCCCTCGGCGATGCGGCGGATCGCGGGCTCGATCGACTTGTGCACCTCGGGCCGGAACGAGCGCGTGGTGCCGCGCAGCACGACCTCGTCCGGGATCACGTTCCAGGTGTCGCCGCCATGGATCTGCGTCACCGACACGACCACGGCATCGAGCGGATCGGTGTTGCGGCTGGAGATGGTCTGCAGCGAGGTCACGATCTGCGCCGCGGTCACGACCGGATCGACGCCCTGGTGCGGCATGGCGCCGTGGCCGCCGCGGCCGCGCACCACGATCTCGAACACGTCGTAGGCCGCCATCATCGGCCCCTTGCGCACCGCGATGGTGCCGACCGAATGGCCCGGCCAGTTGTGCATGCCGTAGACCGCCTCGACCGGGAACTTCTCGAACAGGCCCTGCTCGATCATCACCCGGGCGCCGCCCTCGTTCTCCTCGGCCGGCTGGAAGATGAAGTGGACCGTGCCGTCGAAATTCTTCGTCTCGGCCAGGTAGCGCGCGGCGCCGAGCAGCATCGTGGTGTGCCCGTCATGCCCGCAGGCGTGCATCTTGCCGGGATTCTTCGAGGCGTGCGCGAACTCGTTCTTCTCGTGCAGGTGCAGCGCATCCATGTCGGCGCGCAGCGCGATGGACCTGCCGTTCTTGCCGCTGCCCTTGAGCGTGCCGACGACGCCGGTGCCGGCCAGGCCCTGGTGCACGTCGATGCCGAACTCCTTCAGCCGCTGGGCGACGAAGGCCGACGTGCGGTGCTCCTCGAAGGCGGTCTCGGGATGGGCGTGGATTTCGTGCCGCCATGCCGTCATGTCGGCATGGAAGTCGGCGATGCGGTTGAGGACGGCCATAGGGCTAGCTCCCGGCTGGATTCATGCCGGGAGTGTCGCCAGGGCCAATGCCGACGTCAATGCGTCGCTACGTCAATGCGCCCGAACTCAATGCGACAGCAGCACCGGCACGGTCATGTGCTTCATCATGTGGCGGGTGACGCCGCCCAGCACCATCTCGCGCAGCCGCGAGCGCCCATAGGCGCCCATCACGACCAGGTCCGCGCCCAGATCCGAGGCCCTGGACAGCAGCACGTCGCCCGGGTCGAGGTCGTCGGACGAAAGCTGCGCCGCCTCGGCCTTGACGCCGTGGCGGGCCAGGTGGAGCGCGATGTCGGCGCCGGGCTGGGCGCCGTGGCCGTGCATGCCGCCGCGCGGATTGACCGCGAGCACCGTGACCTTCTTTGCCTTCGCCAGCAGCGGCATGGCGTCGTTGACCGCGCGCGTCGCCTCGCGGCTGGCGTTCCAGGCGACCAGCACGTGCTCGCCGATCCGGTCGAACTTGCCGGCATGGGGCACCGCCAGGACCGGGCGGCCGAGTTCCAGCGCCACCGCGCCCGGCAGGTCGACGATGTCGTCGCGCGCATCCTCCGCGTCCGACTGGCCGACGACGACCAGGTCGGCGTAGCGGCCATGAAGGACCAGGGCGTCGATCGGGTCGCCCTGGACGGCGCGCCACTCCGCCTTCGCCGCGTAGCCGGAAGCGGCGACCGCGCGGTCGAAGGCGGCCTTGTCGGCCACCTGTTCCGCCGCCTCGCGCTCGGCCTGGGCGCGCAGGACGGGCTCGGGCATCTCGGCGCGCACATAGCCCGGCAGGTAGATCGGGGTGACGCAATGCAGGCCGGTCAGGTGCGCATCGCACTGCCGGGCCAGCCCCAGCGCGTAGGCGACCCGCGCAGGCATGGCCTTGCCGTGGTCGACATGCACCAGGATGTTCTTGATCGTCATCGCGTCCTCCGCCGGTTGTTGGCACGACCCTAGGGTTGGTTTTCCCACCCTGCGTTGATCCAGGTCAATCGCCTGAATCTTGTGCTGGCCGCGGGCCTCGGGCAAAGTCCGCCCCCTTGGAAATACGCAGGAGCAACCAACGATGCCCAGGACCGTCGAACGCCTGCCGCTGATGTCGATGACGCCGGGCACGGCGCGTAGCCTGACCGTGCTGCGCTACGGCCGCGCGGGCGCCCGGCCCAAGGTCTACCTGCAGGCGGCAATCCACTCGAACGAGTTTCCCGGCGCCATGGCGCTGCATCACCTCATCCCGATGCTGGACAAGGCGCAGAAGGCCGGGCGGATCAAGGGCGAGATCGTGGTGGTGCCGCACGCCAACCCGATCGGCCTGTCGCACGTGCTGATGGCGAACCACCTGGGGCGCTACGATTTCTTCGGCCGCGACAACTTCAACCGCAACTACCACGACCTGGCCGACCCGGTCGCGGAGAAGATCGGCAAGAAGCTCACCGGCGATGCCGGGCGCAACGTCAGCATGATCCGCAAGGCCGGGCTCGAGGCGCTGGACGAGATGATCCCGTCGAACGAGATCCAAGAGCTCCGCCTCTACCTGATGAAGCGCTCGATCGACAGCGATGTAGTGATCGACCTGCACTGCGACAGCCAGGCCTCGATGCACCACTTCATCAGCCAGCGCGACTGGCCGGCGATCGCCGACCTGTCGGCCCAGATCGGCGCGACGGCGATCATGTACAACGCGCCCTACCCCTACACGATGACGTTTTCCGGCTGCAACGGTTCGTGGTGGTCGAAGCTGGCCGACCGCTTCCCCGACAAGCCGATCCCGCAGGCCTGCCAGTCCTCGACCATCGAGTATCGCGGCCAGTCCGACGTGAACGACGCGCTGGGCGCGGCCGACGCGACGGCGCTCTACAAGTTCCTGCAGCGCCGCAAGGTGATCTCGGGCGATCCGGGCCGGCTGCCCCGCGCGCTCTGCACCGCGACGCCGATGGAGGGCATGGACGTGGGCTACGCGCCCTGCGAGGGCGTGCTGGTCTACAGGAAGCGCGAGGGCACGAAGGTCAGGAAGGGCGAGACGATCTGCGAGGTCTTCGACCCGACGAGCGCCAATCCCTTGAAGGCCCGCACGCCGATCAAGAGTTCGACCGACGGCATGCTGTTCAGCCGCCGCCCCGACGGCCGCCTCGCCTGGCCCGGCATGGTCTGCTTCCGCATCGCCGGCCCCAAGGCCCTGCCCCACCGCAAGGGGCGCAGCGGGCTGGACGACTAGGCATCCCGGAAAAAGAAGAGCCCCCATGCCGAGCGTGCCATGGCATGGGGGCTTAGCGGAAACTCCCGCATTCAGGATACCGCGCCTGACCTACCTGGCGCGGTCTGCTTCGCAGCAGCTCGTGAAACCCTAGAAACCGATGCGTACACCCACCGAAAGCTCGTGGGCGGTGAGGTCGCCGGTGATGGCGTCGACGTTGCGGCAAGCGGCGCCCGCGCAGGCTGAGCCGGCGTCCGAAGTGAAGGAGCCGAGGTCTGAGTACTTGTAGCCGAGGTCGACGATGATCCCGTGGCCGGCATGGATGCCGGTGCCCGCCGTCAGCATCCAGGCGAAGTTCGCCGTGGTGCCACCGGGCGCGGTCTCGCGGATGCCCGGTGTGAAGGGCGACCCGGCGCTGACCTCGTCGATCGAGTTGACCGCGAAGCCGAGGCCGGCGCCGACATAGGGATGGAAGATCCCCAGCTTGCCCTTGGGCAGGAAGCCGGCGATGTCGACATAGCCGTTGATCATGCCGTTCCACGACGATACGTCGGCCTCGAACGGGCGGTCCGGCGTGCCGACGCGGGTCACCGTGCCGTCCAGGTCGAACATCGGCCGGTAGGTCAGCGTGAAGTCGGTGCGGAACCACTTGGCCACGCGGTAGCCGACGCCGCCGCCAACCGCGACCGAGGTCCCCGAGGTGCTGTCGAGCGAGGTGCCGCAGCCGAAGAACGGATTTGGACT
>JAEULC010000213.1 GCA_016792605.1 Rhodospirillales bacterium | reverse complement strand
CGCTTCGAGGCGCCGCCGTCCAGCGCGACGCCGGTGTTCCCGTTCGACTTCTCGTCGCACAACCGCGCCGGCAAGGCCCTGAAGTTCGGCCTGTCGATCACCGACCCGGGCTACAACATCTTCGTCCTGGGCGAGAATCGCAGCGGCCGCATGACCGCGACGATGAACTACCTGGAGAACAAGGCCGCGACCCGCCCGGCGGCCGACGACTGGGTTTACCTCTACAATTTCCGCCGCCCCAGCAAGCCCAAGCCCTATCGCCTGGCGCGCGGCGTGGGGCGGCAGTTGCGCGACCAGCTTGCCGCGCTGATCCCCGCCTACCGCAAGGCGCTGCACGCCGCCTTCGAGGACCCGACCTACACCGCGCGCCTGCGCGGCGCCGGCGCGAAGCTGCGCGAGCGGCTGGAGACCGCCTATGCCGAGCTGGAGGAATCCGCCCGCGCGCAGGGGCTGAAGATCCAGCGCTCCGAGCAGGGCGTGGGCGTGATCGCGGTCGACGCGGAAGGCAATCCCCGGGCATGGGAGACCCTGTCGGCGGAAGAGCAGCAGCGCCTGACCGCGGCGGCGCACGAGATCGGCGAGCGCATGCGCGCGATCGGCGTCGAGGCCCAGAAGGCCGAGCAGCTGGCGGGCGGCGTGGTGACCGACATCAGGCGCGAGGTCGCCGACGGCATCATCGACGCGCCGATGCACCAGTTGGAGAGCGCGTTCAGCCACCATGCCGGCATCAGGCGCTGGCTGATCGAGCTGCGCGAGGACCTGCTGGAGCATATCGACCACCTGCTGGCGGACGTCCCGGCGGGCGGGCGCGATCCGGCGGCCGAGCGCTATGCGGTCAACCTGCTGGTCGACAATACCGACAACCCCCACATGCCGGTCGTGCTGGAACCCAACCCGACCTTCCCGCGCCTGTTCGGCGCGATCGAGTATCGCTCGGTCGGCGGCGCGCTGGAGACGGACTTCCGCATGATCCGCGCCGGCGCGCTGCACCGCGCCAATGGCGGCATCCTGGTGCTGCGCGCCGAGGCCGTGGCGCGCGAGCCCGGCGTGTGGGAGGCGCTGAAGGGCGCGATCCGCGACGGCGAGGTCCGGATCGAGGAGCCGCAGCGCGGCAACATGCCGGCGCTGGTGGAATCGCTGGCGCCCAAGGGCATCCCACTCTCGGTCAAGGTGGTGCTGATCGGCGCGCCGCGCTGGTACTACACCTACTACTCGCACGACCCCAACTTCCTCGATCACTTCAAGATCAAGGCCGACATCGATCCGGACATGGATGCGACGCCGGAGAACCTGACGGTCTACGCGACGCTGCTGCGCAGCTCCGCCGCGAAGCGGGCGAACGGGGCGCGCCTGGACGACGAGGCCGTGTCGTACCTGCTGGGCCAGGCCTCGCGCTGGGCCGACGCGCGCGACAAGCTGACCTCGCGGTTCGAGATGCTGGAGGACGTGCTGGTCGAGGCCGCCGCGCTGCTGTCGGCCGACGACGGCAAGGTGATCGGCGTCGAGCAGATCCGCCAGGCCCTGATCGAGCGCCGCCGCCGCAACGCGCGGGTCGAGGATCGCAGCCAGGAACAGATCCGCAAGCAGGTAATCAACATCGTCACCAAGGGCAAGGCGCTGGGCCAGGTCAACGGCCTGACGGTGCTCGACCTGGGCGACCACGGCTTCGGCATGCCGTCGCGCATCACCGCGCGCACCTATGTCGGGCGGCTGGGCGTGATCAACATCGAGCGCATGACCGCGATGGGCGGCCCGATCCAGCAGAAGGGCGCGATGATCATCGACGGCTTCCTGAACGGCCGCTTCGCCCAGCGCTTCCCGCTGTCCTTCGCGGCGTCGATCACCTTCGAGCAGAACTATGGCGGCGTCGAGGGCGACAGCGCCTCGCTGGCCGAGCTCTGCGCCATCGTGTCGTCGCTCTCCGGCCTGCCGCTGCGCCAGGACATCGCGATCACCGGGTCGATGGACCAAGCCGGCAACGCCCAGGTGATCGGCGGAGCGAACTTCAAGATCGAGGGCTTCTTCCGCGCCTGCAAGGACCGCGGGCTGACCGGCACGCAAGGCGTCATCGTGCCGCTGACCAACGAGCGCAACCTGACCGTGCGCGACGAGGTGGCCGAGGCGATCGCGGCCGGCAAGTTCCACCTCTGGAGCGTGACCACGATCGAGGAGGCGATCGCGCTGTTCACCGGCGTGCCGACGGGCGAGTTGGACGCCAAGGGCAACTACCCGAAGGGCACGGTCTACGAGCGCGTGGTGGCGCGGCTGGCCGAGTTCGATCGCATCCTGACCGAGCGCGCCGCGCATCGCTGACGCAACCACAGGGGCAGGCCGATGCTCTACGTGATCCTGTTCGAGGACGACCCGACCAAGCTTGCGGTGCGCGAGGCGCAGATGCAGGCGCATATCGAGTGGCTGGACGAACGCCGGGACCAAGTGCTGGTCGCGGGCTCGCTGCGCGAGGGCGCGGGCGCGACGCCCTCGGGCGGCATGTGGATCGTCGACGTGAACGACCGCGCCGCGGCCGAGGCGCTCTACAAGACCGACCCGTTCTGGACCGAGGGCCTGCGCCAGTCGGTCACGGTGAAGTACTGGTCGAAAGCCTTCCCGGACCGCAAGGTGAAGATCTAAGGCTACTCTGCCGGCGCCAGGCTCGCGGTCGGCTTCGGGCGGTCGGCGGGGAAGAGCAGCGCGCCGATGAAGACGATCGTGCCGAGCACCGCCAGCACCGTGTAGACGCTCTGGAACCCGCCGGCATGGTCGTGCAGGTACGACACCAGCGGCACGGCGCCGCCCGCGGTCGCGAAGCCCAGGAAGTAGCGCACGGCATAGATCCGCGAGCGCCAGGCATCCGCCGTGTACCGGCCGAGCATGGTGTCGTTGATCGTCACCTGGCCGAAGATCGCCACCATGATGCCCGCCGCCGCCAGCAGCAGCGCGTAGTCCGTGGCGTAGGCCGCGGCCAGGAGGCACGGCGCGCTGAAGGCCGAGATCAGGAGGAACGTGGTCTTGAGCGTGAGCCTGTCGACCAGCCGGCCGACGATGAGCTGCGTGACCGCGCCCACGGTGAAGATCGCCGAGGCCATCAGCCCGACGCCGAGCGTCGAGCCGGCGAGGCCCGAGGCGCGTTCCTGGAACAGCTTGGGGATCGACACGGTGGCGGACTGGTAGACGAGGCTGCCGGCCAGCACGACCAGGGCCAGCACCGCGAAGACGCGGATCAGGTAGTCGCGCGGCACGTCGAGCTTGCGCCCCGCGCCCTTGGCCAGCTTGCCGACGCCCTCGGGCACCATGGCCCAGAACAGGAAGCCGAGCAGGATCGCGACGATGCCCGGCAGGATGAAGGCGTAGCGCCAGCCCAGCCAGTAGGTGATCGCCCCGGTGATCAGCGCCGCGCCGGCGACGCCCAGATTCCCGAACACGCCGTTCAGCCCCATGACGCGGCCGAGCCGGTCGCCGGCCGACGCCGCGAGCATCGCGTTGCCGATCGGGTGGTAGATCGCGGTGAAGATACCGAGGATCGTGAGGTTGATGCCGAGCAGAACAGGCGAGGTGCTGAGCCCGGTCAGGATGGTCGAGAGGCCTATGCCGATCAGGAACACGATCATCATGTTCCGCCGGCTCCAGTGGTCGCCGAGCCAGCCCGCGGGCAGCGACCCGGCGCCGAAGGCGATGAAGCTGCCGAGCGACAGGCTCAGCAGCTCGCCGTAGCTCCAGCCGAAATCGGCGCCCATGCCGAGGACGGCGGTGGGGAAGATCAGCAGGAAATAGTGGTCGATGAAGTGGGCGACATTGATGAAGCCGACCAGCCGCGTGTTGCGTTCCATGACCTTCCCCGGGGGCAGGCTGCGATCCGAGTGGACAGGATAGCCTGTCCGGTTCACGCTGTTCAGCCAAGTTTCGTCGCATTCCGGACAAGGCAGCCATGCCAAAGCTTGCCGTGCAGCGCAGCACAAATCCCCAGGACTACCAGGCGGTCCCGCGCCCGGTGGCGGCCATGCCGAAGCCGTTCAGGGACGGCGACACGATCGCGCCGCACCGCCATCGCCGCGCCCAGCTCATCTATGCCGCGCAAGGGCTGATGCGGGTGACGACCGAAAGCGGCGCCTTCGTGGTGCCGCCCCAGCGCGCCCTGTGGGTGCCGCCTGGCGTCGAGCACGCGCTCCGGATGCAGGGCAACGTGGCGATGCGGACTTTGTATATCGAGCCGCGCGCCGCCCGGGACATGCCCCGGGACTGCGTGGTGATCGAGATGTCGGACCTGCTGCGTGCCCTGGTGCTGGCAGCGATGGACGAGCCGGTGCTCTATGACCGCCAGAGCCGCGCCGGACAGATCATGCGCCTGATCCTGACCGAGTTGCGCCGGGCGCCGCGCCTGGCCTTCAGCATCCCCATGCCGCACGATCCGCGCCTCCTGCGCCTCTGTGGCGCTTTGCTACGCGACCCGCAGAGCGACCAGACCTTCGACCGCTGGGCCGAGGAGATCGGCGCCAGCGCCCGCAACCTGGCGCGGCTGTTCCAGCGCGAAACCGGCATGGGTTTCTCCGCCTGGCGCCAGCAGGCCCGGCTGGTCGAGGCGCTGTCGCTGCTCTCCGCCGGCACGCCCGTAGGACAGGTGGCCGAGCGCCTGGGGTATCGCAGTGCGAGTGCGTTTACCCAGATGTTCCGCCGAAGCCTCGGCCGGACGCCGCTGGCGTACCGGGCGACGCCCTGACGCTCGACCCCAGGGCTCGACCACCGCGCGCTTTGGCGGTACTTCTTCCGTCCCTTCTCCCGCTCCGGGCATTCCCTCCATGGCAAACGATTTCCCCTCCCAGGCGCGCGTCGTCATCATCGGCGGCGGCGTCATCGGCTGTTCCGTCGCCTACCACCTGGCCAAGCGCGGCTGGAAGGACGTGGTGTTGCTGGAGCGCAAGGAGCTGACCAGCGGCACGACCTGGCACGCGGCGGGCCTGATCGGCCAGCTTCGCGCCACGCAGGGCCTGACGCAGCTCGCGGTCTACACCGCCGAACTCTACGAGGGGCTGGAGAAGGAGACCGGCCAGGCCATCGGCTACAAGCGCAACGGCTCGCTGAGCGTCGCCTGCGACCCAGAGCGCTTCGAGGAGATGAAGCGCGGCGCGTCGATGGCCAGCAATTGCGGCCTGGAAGTCCAGGTGCTGACGCCCGACCAGGCCAAGGAGAAGTATCCGCTGCTGCGCGTCGACGACGTGGTCGGCGCCGTGTTCTTGCCGCGCGATGGTGCGTTGAACCCGATCGACGTCACCCGCGCGCTGTCGATCGGCGCGCGCAACAACGGCGTGCGCATCTTCGAGCACACCAAGGTCACCGGCGTGACGGTCGAGAAGGGCCGCGCCGTCGGCGTGCGCACCGAGAAGGGCGACATC
>JAEULC010000161.1 GCA_016792605.1 Rhodospirillales bacterium | reverse complement strand
GTCCTGGGCGCGGATCCAGCCGGAATGGCGCAGCTCGTTGGCGGCGCGGGTCATCGACACGTCGAGATGGGTCACCCCGGCCTGGATCGCCACCGCCGCGCCCACCGTCCAGGCCGCGCGGCGATGGCCTTGCCGGTCGAGGAGGTAGTGGACGAGCCCGGCCGCGAGCGGCAGGGCGCCGTAGCCGAACCAGGGGCTGTTGTCGGACAGGAGCACATAGGCGATCGCGGCTAGGGCGAGGCCCAGGGCGGCGACATGGCTGGCCCAGGCCCTGGCCTCGCCCGGCCGCGCCAGGACGGGGCCGCAATAGGCGAGCGCCAGGAGCACCGCGATCAGCCCGGGCTTGAACAGGTCCTTGAGCCGCGCCCCGGCGAACTCGGGCGTGATCCGCGCGGCGCCGGTCTCGCCCGGCAGGGTCCAGAACGACCGGACCAGGACCTCCGGGTCGATCCGCAGCATCTCGGCCCCGACCAGCCCGGCCACGGTCGCGGCGCTCAGGAGGAAGGTCAGCATGCCCGCGACCCGGGACGTCCCCGGCCCGGCGATCAGCAGCAGGCAGAACAGCGGCGCCGCCAGCAATCCCGGCAACGGCTTCGCCAACAGCGCCAGCAACAGGCAGGCCAACGCCGCCAGCCACAGCAGGACGGACCGCCGGGGCAACAGCCGGTCGCGCAGAATCAGCAGCAGCGTCAGCGACAGGAACAGCACCGCGTGGAGGTCGGCATAGGGCGTGCCCATCGGCGGGTAGAGGGCGAGGCCCGAGGCGAGGCCGTAGACGAAGGGCGGGCCGATCCGGCCCATCAGCCGGACCAGGGTGGTGTAGACGGCCAGAGCGAAGACGGCGTTGGCCAGCGCGGCATGGGCCACGTAGCTCGTCCAGGCGACGCCCGCGAGCTTGAAGATCGCGGCCTGGATCGCGATCGGGGTCAGGCCGGCCGGCAGGGCGAAGTCGACGAAAGGCACCTGGCCCTGCAGGACGCGCCACGCGCCGTCCCACACGATCGACTGGTCCAGCGGCATGAAGCCCTTGAAGCCCGTGCTCCAGACCAGCCCGGCCGCGGCCGACGCGACGATGACCATCGCCCCGCGATGGAGCGCCTGTTCGGTCACCTGCATGGAATCCCCCGCATCCGGGCCGATCATGGCGTGCGACTTGGCGCGGCGCAAATCGCTGCTAGACTCGCCGGCAATGGCCGATCCTCCTCCGTTCCCGACCGATCTGCCCGAGGGTGCGCGCATCTTCGACCGCCGCCTTGTGCGCGCGCGGCGCGACCGCTGGGCTTCGGTCCTGGGCCAGCACGACTTCCTGTTCCGCGAGGTCGCCGACCGGCTGGCCGACCGTCTGGGCGACGTGACGCGGCGGTTTCCGCTGGCGCTGGACCTCGGCGCGCGCTCCGGGATTCTCGCCGAGACGCTTGGGGCCAGCGGCGGCATCGAGACCCTGGTGCAGGCCGAGTTGTCGCCGCGCCTCGCCCGCGACGCGGCGCGCCGCGGGCCGGCCGTGGTCGCCGACGAGGAGGCCCTGCCCTTCGCCGACGGGCGCTTCGACCTGGTGCTGTCGAACCTGTCGCTGCACTGGGTCAACGACCTGCCCGGCACGGTGATCCAGGTCCGGCGCGCGCTGAAGCCCGACGGCCTCTTCCTCGCCGCGCTGTTCGGCCTCGGCACGCTCGGCGAGCTGCGCCAGGCGCTGCTCGAGGCCGAGATCGAGATCGCCGGCGGCGCGGGGCCGCGGCTGTCGCCCTTCGCCGATTTGCGCGACGGCGCGGCGCTGCTGCAGCGCGCGGGCTTCGCCCTGCCGGTCGCCGATGCCGACACGATCACCGTCACCTATCCCAACGCGCTCGCCCTGATGCGCGAGCTCGTCCGCATGGGCGAGGCCAACGCGACCGTGGCCCGGCCGCGCCGCCCCTTGCGCCGCGCGACGCTGCTGCGCGCCGCCCAGCTCTACGGCGAGCGCCACGGCGACTCCGAGGGCCGCGTGCCGGCGCGGTTCCAGGTGATCTACCTGACCGGCTGGGCGCCGGCGCCCGACCAGCCCAAGGCGTTGAAGCCCGGCTCCGCCCGCAGCCGGCTCGCCGACGCGCTCGGCGTCGCCGAACACAAGACCGGCGAGAAACCCTGATGCGCCTGCAGTTCGTCGGATGCGGCGATGCCTTCGGCAGCGGCGGCCGCTTCAACACCTGCTTCCACCTGACCGGCGAGACGACCAACGCGCTGATCGACTGCGGCGCCTCGTCGCTGATCGCGCTGAAGAAGCTGGGCATCGACCGCAACGCGATCCAGGCTGTTCTGATCACGCATTTTCACGCCGATCACTTCGGCGGCATTCCCTTCTTCCTGCTCGACGCACAGTTCTTCACCAAGCGCGCCGAGCCTCTGATCATCGCCGGCCCGCCCGGCCTGCCCAAGTGGTTCGAGCGGGTGATGGAGACAAGCTTTCCGGGATCGAGCGCGACGAAGCAGCGCTTCGCGCTGGAGCTGCGCGAACTGCAGCCCGGCGAGACGGCGGAGGTCGCCGGCATGCAGGTGACGCCGCAGATCGTCGAGCACGGGCCGGGCGGCCCGTTCTTCGCGCTGCGCGTCGAGGCCGAGGGCAAGTCCGTCGCCTATACCGGCGACACGGAATGGACCGAGACGCTGGTCGACGCCGCCCACGACGTCGACCTGTTCATCGCCGAGGCCTATTTCCGCGACAAAACGGTGCGCACCCATCTTGACCTGGCGACGCTTGAACGCCACCTGCCGCGCATCCGTCCGCGCAAGCTGGTGCTGACCCATATGAGCGACGACATGCTGGCGCAGCGCGCGACCCTCGGCTACGACACGGCCGAGGACGGCAAGATCGTCGAGTTCTAAGTCGGAGAGTCTCGCAGGGTGCGCACCATCGCTTTCATCGCCGCCATGTTCGCCGCCGTTCCCGCGCTTGCGGCGGGCGACGCCGCCGCGGGCCGCCGCGTCGCGGATTCGTGGTGCGTGGGCTGCCACCTGGTGGGCGACGAGAAGAAAGCGCCGATGCTCGACGTGCCGCCCTTCCCCGACATCGCCCGGACGCGCACGCCGGACCAGGTCCGCACGTTCCTGCAGAAGCCGCACCCCGCCCAGCCGCTGTTCCGCCTGTCGCAGAAAGACATCGACGACCTGGCGGCGTTCATCGCGGGGGTGAAGAGGTAGACGCGCTCCTCTTGGTCCTACGCCGTCATGGCCGGCCTCCGAGCCGGCCATCCACGCTTCAGCGTGCCGCGGCGTTCGGCGTGGATGGCCGGGTCAAGCCCGGCCATGACGAAAAAGGGGCAGCCAGCGATTGCGCCTAGCGCCGCCTACAGGAAATCCCTGAGCATCGCGACGAGCGGCTTGTCGGCCGGCGGCATCGGGTAGTCGGCGAGGCGGCCCGGTTCGACCCAGGCGAGCTTCTGGCCCTCGCGCGGCGTCGGGTTGCCCTTCCAGACGCGGCAGACATAGAGCGGCATCAGCAGGTCGAAATCGAGATAGTGGTGCGAGGCAAAGGTGAAGGGCGCGAGGCAGCTCTCGGCCACGTCGATGCCCAGCTCCTCGGCGAGCTCGCGGATCAGCGCGCGCTCGGGCGTCTCGTCGGGATTGACCTTGCCGCCGGGGAACTCCCAGAGACCGGCCATCGCCTTGCCGGCGGGACGGCGCGCCAGCAGCACGCGGCCGTCGCCGTCGACCAGCGCCACGGCGCTGACCAGCACGGTCTTGACCGGGCGCTTGGCCGCCAGCGTGCGGCGCTCGAGGGCGTAGAGATAGACGCGCCGCATGCCGCCGCGCGCCGGGAAGTCGTACTCGGCCTCGCCGAGCCGTGTGAACCCGCTGCGTTCCAGCACGCGGCACGACGCGACGTTGTCGACCAGCACCGCGCCCCAGATCCGGTCGAGCCCCAGCTCGTCGAAGCCGAAGCGCACGACCCGTGCCACCGCCTCGGGCGCGAAGCCCTGGCCCCAGTAGGCGCGGCCGATCCAGTAGCCGATCTCGGCCGAATTCACCGATGGCCGCGCCTCGGCGCCGATCACGACAGGCTCGGCCTGGCTCTGGCGCAGCAGCACCGCGCCGATCGGCTGGTCCATGTTCTTGGGCGCGATGGCGAGCGCGAAGTCCTGGCGCTCGTCGATGCCGCGCTGGGTCGACTGGATCCAGCGCTGCGCCAGCCCGTGCGGATAGGGATAGGGCGCATCGGACAGGTTCTTGATGATGTCCCAGTCGTCGACCAGGCGCGCGATCGTGTCCGCGTCCGCCATGGTCAGGCGGCGCAGCGCCAGGCGCTCTGACTGCAGCGGCGCGAACTGCGCGCCCTGGCGCCTAGCTGCGATAATCACCGTTGATCCGGATGTAGCCGTGCGTCAGGTCGCAGGTCCACACCGTGGCCTTGCCCTTGCCCACCCCGACATCGACCTCGATGTCGATGTCGCGGCCCTTCATGTGCGCCGCCACCGGGCCTTCGTCGTAGCCCGGCGCGACCGCGCCCCTGGTCGCTACCAGCGTGCCGCCGATCCTGATCTTGAGCTTGTCGCGGTCGGCCTTCTGGCCCGCCTTGCCGACGGCCATCACGATGCGGCCCCAGTTGGCGTCCTGGCCCGCGATCGCGGTCTTGACCAAAGGCGAATTGGCGATGGCGAGCGCGATCGCCTTGGCCGCCTTGTCGCTGGCGGCGCCGGTTAGCTTGATCTGGACGAACTTCTCTGCCCCCTCGCCGTCGCGCACCACCTGGATCGCCAGGTCGCGCATCAGGTCGTCGAGCGCACGGCGGAACCCGTCCAGGCGCTTGTCGCCGGCCGACGCGATCTTCGGCTGGCCCTTCGCCTGGCCGGTTGCCGCGAGGATCAGCGTGTCGCTGGTGGACGTGTCGCCGTCGACCGTCGTGCAGTTGAAGCTCTGCTCGTTCGCCTTCGACAAGAGAGCCTGCAGCACCTTGGCCGGCAGGGCGGCGTCGGTCGCCACGAAGGCGAGCATCGTCGCCATGTCGGGCGCGATCATGCCCGAGCCCTTGGCGATGCCGTTGATCGTCACCATCGCCGGGCCGATCTTCGCCGTGCGCGTCGCGGTCTTGGCGAAGGTGTCGGTGGTCATGATCGCCGCCGCCGCCTTGCCCCAGGCGCCGCCATCGAGCACGCCGATCAGGCCGCCGAGCTTGCCGGTGATCTTGGTCGCGTCGAAGGGCTGGCCGATGACGCCGGTCGAGGCCACGAACACCTCCGCCGGCTTGCACTTCAGCGCCTTCGCCGCCGCCTTCGCCGTGTCGGCGACGATACGGTCGCCGGCCTTGCCGGTGAACGCGTTGGCGTTGCCGGCATTGACCACGATGGCGCGGACCTTGCCGCCCTTCAGCGCCTTGCGGCACCAGTCGACCGGCGCCGAGGACGCCAGCGAGCGCGTGAACACGCCCGCCACCGTGCTGCCCGGCGCCAGCTCCAAGAGCAGCAGGTCGTCGCGGCCCTTGTAGCGGATGCCGCTGTTCGTGGTGGCGATGCGGGCCCCGGCGATGGCCGGGCAATCCTGGGTGTGCGCCGGGGCGAGCGGCGAGCGGGCTAGTTCCACGGTGTCTCTACTCTCGGGCTCAGGGCTTCTTCGGTTCCTCGACGAGGGGCTTGCCATCGGGGCCGAAGCGCTCGACCTTGGCGCCGGCGCGCAGGCCCTCGATGTACTGGCTGACCGCCTGCTGCGAAAGCTGCGACTGCAGGTCTTCCTTGGCCTCGTCGAAGCTGACCGGGTTGGCGGTGCGGCGGTCCTCGACCTTGATGACGTGGAAGCCGAACTGGGTCTTGACCGGCTTCGCCGATACCTCGCCGCTCTTCATCGCGAAGGCGGCGTCGGCGAACTCCTTCACCATGTCCTCCTTCGAGAAGAACCCCAGGTCGCCGCCGTTCTGCGCCGCCGGGTCCTTCGACTTCTGCTTCGCCAGCGTGGCGAAGTCCGCGCCGCCCTTGATCTGGGCGATGATGGCGGTGCCCTCGGCCTCGCTGTTCACCAGAATGTGACGGGCGCTGACCTCTTCCTTGGCTGGATTCTCGGCGACGTACTTCTTGTAGAGCTCCTGCAACGCCTGGTCGTTGACCGACTTGGCCACGACCTGCTGCAGCAGAACCTGCTGGACGGCGCGCTCGCGGTAGCGGTCGACCCGCTTCTTCACGTCGTCGGTGTCGCCGAGCTTCTGGCGGTTGCCCTCGGCCAGCAGCAGCTTATTGGTGATGAGCTGGTTCAGCATCAGCGGCATCAGCCGGTCGGCCGGCATGCCGCGATACTGCTCGGGCAGGTTCTGGATCTCGTCCGTGACCTCGGAAATGTAGATCGGCTGGCCGTTTACCGTCGCCAGGATCTGGTCCTTGCTGTCGGCCGGCTTGGCGGTCGCAGCCTGGGCGGGCGCCGCGGTCTGGGCGAAGCCCGGGGCGGACAGCGCGCCGAGCAGGGCCGCGCCCAGGCCCATAGCGGCAGCCAGGTGGGCGGCCCGAAGTGACGAATTGCGCATCCGACGCGCTCCCTTTGGTCCAGTATGGTTGTGGGCGTACCCGGCAGGCGGGTTTCTGGGGCTGATCCATAGCATACCGGCTGGGATTCGCCAGCCCCGGCCCGGGGGTTAGCCGCCATGCGGGAAGTCGCCGGGGCCTCGTTGACAGGGCCGGTCCCAGCCCCTATCTAGCGTGTGGGCAAGCACGCCCGGACCCCCGCTTATTGTCGAGGACATTAATGTTTGCCGCCATCGCCAAGCGGCTGTTCGGCTCCGCCAACGACCGCTTCATCAAGACCCTCGGCAAGACCGTCGACCAGATCAACGCGCTCGAAGCCTCGGTAGAACCGCTCTCGGACGAGGCGCTAGCCCAGCGCACGGTCGAACTGCGCGAACGGCTGGCGAAGGGCGAGACGCTCGACGACATCCTGCCGGATGCCTTCGCCACGGTGCGCGAGGCGGCCAAGCGGGCGATCGGCCAGCGCCATTTCGACGTGCAGATGCTGGGCGGCATCGTCCTCCACCGCGGCATGATCTCGGAGATGAAGACCGGCGAAGGCAAGACGCTGGTCGCCACCCTGCCCGTCTACCTGAACTCGCTCGAGGGCGGCGGCGTCCACGTCGTCACCGTCAACGACTACCTGGCCAAGCGCGATTCGGAATGGATGGGGCGGATCTACCGCAAGCTCGGCCTCACCGTGGGCTGCATCATCCACGGCATGGACGACGACCAGCGCCGCGCGGCCTATGCCTGCGACGTGACCTACGGCACCAACAACGAGCTCGGCTTCGACTACCTGCGCGACAACATGAAGTTCCGGCTGGCGGACATGGTCCACCGGCCGTTCCACTACGCGATCGTCGACGAGGTCGACTCGATCCTGGTGGACGAGGCGCGCACGCCGCTGATCATCTCCGGCCCGGCCGAGGATAGCTCCGACCTCTACCGCCGCATCAACGCGCTGATCCCGCTCCTGGGCGAAGGCGACTACGAGAAGGACGAGAAGCAGCGCACGGTCGCCATGACCGAGGCCGGCACCGAGAAGATGGAAGGCCTCTTGCGCGACGCCGGGCTCTTGAAGGGCGACTCCATGTACGACATGGAGAACGTCAGCGCCGTCCACCACGTCAACCAGGGCCTGCGCGCGCACCAGCTGTTCACGCGCGACGTCGACTACATCGTCAAGAACGACAAGGTCGTCATCATCGACGAGTTCACCGGCCGCATGATGGAAGGCCGGCGCTACTCCGAGGGCTTGCACCAGGCGCTGGAAGCCAAGGAGAACGTGACGATCCAGAACGAGAACCAGACGCTGGCCTCGATCACGTTCCAGAACCTGTTCCGCATGTACCCGAAGCTGGCCGGCATGACCGGCACGGCGATGACCGAGGCGGGCGAGTTCCACGACATCTATAAGCTCGAGGTGATCGAGATCCCGACCAACGTCCAGGTCCAGCGCAAGGACGCGGACGACGAGGTCTACCGCTCGAAGCGCGAGAAGTACGACGCCATCGTGACCCAGGTGGCAGAGTGCCACGCGCGCAAGCAGCCGGTGCTGGTCGGCACGGTGTCGATCGAGAAGTCGGAGGAGCTGTCCGAGCTCCTGAAGAAGAAGGGCATCCGCCACCAGGTGCTGAACGCGCGCTACCACGAGCAGGAGGCGATGATCATCGCCCAGGCCGGCCGCGCCGGGGCGGTGACGATCGCCACCAACATGGCGGGCCGCGGCACCGACATCCAGATGGGCGGCAATGTCGACATGCGGCTTCTGGCCGAGCTGCCGGCGGGCACCGACGAGGCGACCCGCGCCAGGCGCGAGGCCGAGATCCGCGCCGAGATCGCCAAGGAGAAGCAGGAAGTGCTCGCCGCCGGCGGGCTCTACGTGCTGGGCACGGAGCGCCACGAGAGCCGGCGCATCGACAACCAGCTGCGCGGCCGGTCGGGCCGCCAGGGCGACCCGGGCGCGTCGAAGTTCTTCGTCTCGCTGGAAGACGACCTGATGCGCATCTTCGGGTCGGAGCGCATGGACACGATGCTGCGCCGCCTGGGCCTGAAGGAAGGCGAGGCGATCGTCCATCCCTGGATCAACAAGGCGCTGGAAAAGGCGCAGCAGAAGGTCGAGGCGCGCAACTTCGAGATCCGCAAGCACCTGCTGAAATACGACGACGTGATGAACGACCAGCGCAAGGTCGTCTACGAGCAGCGCAAGGAGATCATGGACGCGGCCGACGTCGCCTCCACGATCGCCGACATGCGCCACGAGACCATCGGCGCGATGGTCAGCCGCGCGATCCCCGAGAACGCCTATGCCGAGCAGTGGAACGTCGACCAGCTCCACGAGGAGGTGGCGCGCGTCCTGAACCTCGATTTGCCGATCAAGGACTGGGCCAAGGAAGAAGGCATCGCCGACGACGAGATCCGCCAGCGCATCACCGAGGCCGCGGACCGCAAGATGGCGGAGAAGGCCGCGAATTACGGGCCCGAGATCATGCGCCTGGCCGAGAAGAGCCTGCTGCTGCAGATCCTGGACCAGCAGTGGAAGGAGCACCTGCTCCATCTCGACCACCTGCGCCAGGGCATCAACCTGCGCGCCTACGGCCAGCGCGACCCGGTCAACGAGTACAAGCGCGAGGCCTTCAGCATGTTCGAGGACATGCTGGCGCGGCTGCGCGAGACCATCACCGGGGTGCTGATGCATGTCGAGCTGCGCGTGAACGCGCCCGACCCGGCGATGGAGCACCCGGCGCTAGGCCCGATGCAGGAGATGCATCCCTCGGCCGACCCGATGGGCGGCTACGGCGATGTCGAGCCGGCGCCGGTCAACGGATCCGGCGAGGGCGGCGGCCAGCGCCCGGTGACGACGCGGCGCGCGTCGGGGAACGGGCTCGACGCTTCCGATCCCTCGAGCTGGGGCCGGGTGTCGCGCAACGCCGCCTGCCCCTGCGGCTCGGGCAAGAAGTACAAGCACTGCCATGGCGCCGCGCAGCAGGAAGGCGACGCGCGCTAGGACCGCCGAAGGGGCCGTCAGCGCCCCTTCTCCTTGAAGGCGATCTTGTCGACATAGGCAAGCAGCAGCGCCGAGATGACGAAGGCGATGTGGATGATGACCAGCCACATCACCTTGTCGTTGGTATAGCTGTTGATGTTCATGAATGCGCGCAGCAGGTGGATCGAGGAGATCGCGACGATCGACGCCGCGACCTTGATCTTGAGCGTCCCGGCATCGAGCTTGCCGAGCCAGCTCGGCTTGTTCTTGTCGTCGACGGCGTCGATCTTGGACACGAAGGTCTCGTAGCCGCTGATCACGATCATCACCAGCAGGTTCGCGACCAGCACCAGGTCGATCAGCGCCAGCGCGGCCAGCACGAAATCGGCCTCGCCGGCCCGCAAGACCGAAACGGCGATATGCCAGAATTCCTCGAAAAACTTGATCACGAACACCGGCAGCAGCATGGCCAGCCCGAGATAGAGCGGCACCAGGAGCCAGCGGCTGGTGAAGACGAGCCATTCGACGACGCGTTCGATCATGGGGAGCGCACCCTCAACGGATGGACGGCGGAGGCCGTCCGGCGCCCCTCAATCTGCCCGAACGAACCGCGCAAGAAAAGCGTAGTCGCCGAGAACGTCCCGCAGCTCCGCCCGCCCCCGCCCGGCGCGCTCGAAGGCCCGCAGCATGCCCGGGACCTCGGGCCGGGGCGTTACCTCGAACTTCTGCAGCCAGGCGCCGAGCGGCCGGCCCAGCCCCGCCGGCAGCCGCCCGATATCGCCGAAGTCGACGATCTCCACCGCCCCGCCGGGCCGCACGGCCGCCAATGCCGCCTTCAGCGCGCCCGACCAGTCCGGCACCATCGACAGGACGTAGGACAGCACCACGACGTCAAAGCCGCGCGCCACGCCGAACATCGCCCGCGCGTCGAGCTGCTCGGCCAGGCCCTGGCGCAGCGCAATGCGGTTGGCGAGGCCGGCCCGCGCCGCCTTCGCCTCGGCGGTCTTCAGCATCTCGCCCGAGGCGTCGAGACCGTAGAGCCTGGCCCAGGGATAGCGGCGCGCGATCCGTACCAGGTTGCGCGCCGTGCCGCAGCCGACCTCGCACACCAGCGCGCCCGAGGGCGGCTCCAGGCGGTCGATCAGCGCGTCGCGGCCAAACAGGAAGTACTTGCGCGTCAGGTCGTAGAAATGCCGCTGGCGCCGGTAGATCCGGTCCATGCGCAGCGTGGCGTCCACGGCGCTCATCGCCTACGCCTTGATGTAGACGTGCAGACCGCCGTAGATCGCCGAGCGATCCCGCCGGAACGCCGCGGCGGAGAGCAGCGCGTCGCGCTTCCAGTGCTTAAGCGCGTCCAACCGCAACCCGCGTTCCAGCGGCGATTCCTGGCCGGCGGTGCGGAAAACGACCCGCGCGCCCGGCGACGCCGTGCGGTCGATCTCGGTCCACAGCGCGTCGCGCTGGCCGCCGGTCATCCAGTCCTGCGAATCGAGCAGCAGGTAGCGGTCGAGGCTCTGGTCGGGCTTGGCCGCCAGGAAATCGGTCATCGACGAGAAGTGCACCCGGATCTTGTCGGCGCCGTCGCGCATGGTGCGGAAATGGGCGGGCTTCAGGTAGTCGGGCACCGCGCCCATGGGGTCGCCGGGATAGCGCCGGGCGAAGGCCTGCCAGGCGAAGTAGTTGTCCTGCAGCGGGAAGTCGCAGGCCAGCCGCCGGACGCGCTCGCGGATCAGCGCCGCCATCGCGCCGCCCGGCCCCGCGTCCTCCTTCATCGCTTCGAACTGCTGCGGCGGGATGCCCAGGCTGTAGAACACGCTGGGCATGGCGCAGCCCAGCTTGAACAGTGGGTGGTCGAAGGCCGGCGCGATGTGGCGGTCGAACAGGCGCTGCTGCTCGCCGAGCGTCCTGGCGGCGAGCAGGGGCTTCGGATCGCCGCCGGCGAGCCGCCCCAGCCAGTGCGCGAAGCCGATGAAGCGGCCGAGCAGGCCGTGGCGGTAGAAGCCCTCGGTGAAGGCGGCGATGCGCGGCTTGCGCCAGGGCAGCGCCCTTTCCCAGTAGTCGCGTGTCTCGGCGTCGAGGCCGGATCGGATGAAGGCGTTGTAGAGGATCGCGTTGCCCGTCGCGTCGGCGCGGCCGAGAAAGCGGAACAGCGCATCGTGATCCGGCAGGCGCTTCACCGCGGCCAGCTTCAGCCGGGTGAGCGCGATCTGCGCCGGGTTGATGTCGACCGCGTCGACCGAGGCCGGATTGGCGACCAGGTAGTTGAGCGCATTGCAGCCGCCGGACGCGATGGTGACGATCCGCGTCGTCGGGCTGCATTCCATGGCCAACAGGTCGGCGCGCGGGTCTTCCCAGATCTGGGTGTAGACGAGCCGACGGAACCAGAAGGAGAAGGCACGCTGGCGCACGCCGTCGATGCTCGCGGGCGACTGGGACTCGACCGCCTCGGCGATCATACGATGGGTCATAGGGAGCTGAACCTCGCCTAGTGTCTTCGGCGAGCGAGCCCTACCACGCGATGTATGTCAGTTCGGCGTGGCCGACAAAATAATGCTGGCGCAACAAGACCGTCATCGCGCCGTCCCCGAACGCCGCGATGTTGGCTAGTTGATCCCCTGCCGTCCCATGGCCAGGAAGCGCTCGCGGCGGCGCTGGCGCAGCGTGCCGCCCTCGACGCTTACCAGCTCGCGCAGCGCGTCGTCGATCGCGTCGCCGACCTCCGCCACCATCGCGCCCTTGTCGCGATGGGCGCCGCCCAGGGGCTCGCGCACGATGCCGTCGATCACGCCGAGGCGCAGCAAGTCCTGCGCCGTCATCTTCAGGGCCTCGGCCGCCTCCTTCGCCTTCTCGGCGCTGCGCCACAGGATCGAGGCGCAGCCCTCGGGCGAGATCACCGAGTAGATCGAGTGCTCCAGCATCAGCACGCGATCAGCGGCGGCCAGCGCGATGGCCCCGCCCGAGCCGCCCTCGCCGATCACCACGCTGACGAAGGGAACGCGCACGTCGAGGCAGGTCTCGATCGACCGCGCGATCGCCTCGGCCTGGCCGCGCGCCTCGGCCTCGATGCCCGGGTAGGCGCCCGGCGTGTCGACCAGCGTCACGATCGGCAGCTTGAAGCGCTCGGCCAGCTCCATCAGGCGCCTGGCCTTGCGGTAGCCCTCGGGCCGCGCCATGCCGAAATTGCGCTTAACGCGCTCCTCGGTCGTGGCCCCCTTCTCGTTCGCCAGCACCATGACCGAACGGCCGCGGAATCGGCCGATGCCGCTGACGATCGCCGCGTCCTCGCCGAAGGCGCGATCGCCGGCAAGCGGCGTGAACTCCTCTACCAGGCCCTGCACATAGTCGATGCCGTGCGGCCGCTCGGGGTGCCGCGCGACCTGTACCTTCTGCCACGCCGTCAGCTTGGCGTAGGCCTGGCGGATCTGGCGCTCGACCTTGGCCTGCAGCTTCGAGACCTCGTCGGCGATCGACACGTCGCCGGTCTTGGACAGATGGCGCAGCTCCTCGATCTTGCCTTCCAGCTCGGCAATCGGTTTCTCGAAGTCCAGGAAGTGCCGGGCAGGCCGGCGCGGTTGTTCTTGTTGGGCTTGCGTGTCAGCCGGCATGGGCGCCTATCTGCTCCGCTTTCTTGACCAGTACCTCGGCTTGCCGGATCGACGCGATGTCGATCAGCTTGCCGTCGAGCGCGACCGCGCCCTTGCCTTCCTTCTGGGCCGTGGCCATGGCGGCCAGGATGCGCTTGGCCTTCTCGACCTCTGCCGCCGACGGGCTGAAGGTCTCGTTGGCGAGCGCCACCTGGCTCGGGTGGATCGCCCACTTGCCCTCGCAGCCCAGCACGGCGGCGCGGCGCGCCTGCGCCTTGAAGCCCTCGGGGTCGGAAAAATCGCCGAACGGCCCGTCGACCGGCCGCAGGCCATGGGCGCGCGCGGCCACGACCATGCGCGACAGGGCGTAGTGCCACATGTCGCCCCAATGCACGGCGCGGTTTCCGTCGGCGTCCTTGTCGGTCAGCACGGCGTAGTTCGGGTTGGCGCCGCCGATCGAGGTGGTGCTGGCCTTGGTCGAGGCGGCGTAGTCGGCGACGCCGAAATGCAGCGACTCGTTGCGCCTGCTGGCCGCGGCGATGGCGTCGACATTGGCCATGCCCAGCGCGCTCTCGATGATCAGCTCGAAGCCGATCCGGCGCGTCCAGCCCTTGGCCTGCTCGATCTGCGTCACCAGCATGTCGAGCGCATAGACATCGGCCGCGGTGCCGACCTTGGGTATCATGATCAGGTCGAGCCGGCCGCCGCCATCCTCCACCACCTCGACCACGTCGCGGTACATGTAGTGGGTGTCCAGCCCGTTGATCCGGACCGAGACGGTCTTGGCGCCCCAGTCGACCTCGTTCAGCGCCTGGACGATGTTCCGGCGTGCCTGCGGCTTGTCGTCCGGCGCCACCGCGTCCTCGAGGTCGAGGAAGATGACGTCGGCGGCCGACCTGGCGGCCTTGGCGAATAGCTCGGTCCGGCTGCCGGGCACGGCCAGCTCGCTGCGGTTCAGCCGCGCGCGCACCGGCTCGACGTTGGTGAAGCTCATCCGGCTCCCCGCCTGCATTCTTGGTTGTTGCAGTGCAATAGATCGGCCGACACTAGCCGGCCGGGCCGGGAAGTCAACCGCGCCCTCGCCCGCCCCGGGCCAGGGGGTGGTGGTCCTTCACCGTGCGCACCAGCCGCTCCTTGACCACATGGGTGTAGATCTGCGTGGTGGCGATATCGGCATGGCCCAACATCTTCTGAACACTGCGTAAATCTGCTCCGTGGTCGAGCAGGTGGGTGGCGAAGGCGTGGCGCAGGACATGGGGGCTGACCTTGGACGGTTCGACCCCCGCCTGGACCGCCAGGTCCTTCAGGAGCTGGCCCAGCCGGTGCCGGGTCAGGTGCCCCTGGGCGCCCGAGGACGGGAACAGGAAGGGCGACTCCTTGCGCCTCGCCCCCTTGCCCTTGCCAGCCCCGGGCAGGAAGCGCTGGCGGACCTCCCGGTAGGCGGCGACGGCCCGGCGAGCGGGCTCGCCCAGGGGCACCAGGCGCTCCTTGTTCCCCTTGCCGCGGACCAGGATCGCCTGGGGATCGCGCAGTACGGTCGCCAGCGGCAGGGCCACCAGCTCGGAGACGCGCATCCCGGTCGCGTAGAGCAGCTCCAGGGCCGCCGCCAGGCGCAGCCCTTCCGGCGTCCCGTGCCTCGCCGCCGCGTCGATCAGCCGGGTCACGTCGCCCTCGTCCAGCGGCTTGGGCAGCGAGCGGCCGAGGCGCGGCCCGTCCAGCGCCGCGGTCGGATCGTCGCGGCGCTGTCCGTCGCTGAGCCGGAAGCGGTAGAACTGGCGCAGCGTCGACAGGCGCCTGGCCGCCGTGCGCGCCGCCATCCCCTGCCCGTCCAGGCGCTTCAGGTAGGCGCGCAGGTCCTCGGTCGACGCCTGGGCGAGGCTTGCCTTGCGGCGCTTCAGGAAATCCTCGACATCGGCCAGGTCGCGGCGATAGGCGGCGAGGGTGTTGTCGGCGGCGCCGCGCTCGGCGGCCATCATTTCTAGGAATACTTCCGCCGCCGCGGGCACCGGCAGGGTCGGCTGGGCGGGCCTGCCGCGCATCAGCCCCGCGGCCGGTTGTCGGTCGCGAGAATCCCGAACAGCACGTGGTCGGTCCAGCGGCCATTGATCTTGAGGTACTCGCGCGCCAAGCCTTCCTCGCGGAAGCCGCATTTCAGCAGCAGGCCGCGACTGGCCGCGTTCTGCGGCAGGCAGGCCGCCTCGACCCGGTGCAGGCCCAGGCGCTCGAAGGCGAAGCCCAGCACGCAGTGCACCCCCTCGGTCATCAGGCCCTGGCGGGCGTAGGGCGCGCCCAGCCAGTAGCCGAGCGTCGCGGTCTGGGCCACGCCGCGGCGGACCGATCCGAGCGTGATGCCGCCGAGCAGCGCGTCGTCGGCGAGGCGCACCAGGAAGAAGCCGTAGCCGGTCTCCTCGCGCCATTCCTGCGCGGCGCGGCGCACGCGGCGGCGGAAGGAATCGACGGTGAGCGCGTCGCGCGGCCACGACGGTTCCCAGGGCGTCAGGAAGCTGCGGCTCTGCGCGCGGAGCTGGGACCACTGGTCGAAATCGCCGGCGCGGGGACGGCGCAGGTAGAGCCGCTTGCCCATCGCGACGGCCGTGGCCGGCGGATCGCCGAAGGCCCGCTGCCACAGCGAGGAGAAAACCAGCGAACCGCTCAATCCGCGCTCCCCGTCAACGCACGTCCTCTACTGCACCCTGGCCGACACGGCGGCGTAGGACTCGACATGCTTGATCGGCCCAAGCGCGGTCAGTGTCAGGGGCGTCGCGATCAGGCGCTGCATCACCCTGACCACCGCCGTGCCGTCGACCTCCTCGATCTTCTGCACGATCTCGGCCGTCGGGATCGGCCGCCCGAACACCAGCAATTGCTGGGCCAGCTGCTCGCAGCGCGACGAGGTGCTTTCCAGCGCCATGAGCGTGCCGGCCTTGAGCTGGGCGCGGGCGCGGCCGACCTCCTCCGCCGTGACCCTGGTCGCGACCTTGGTCACCTCGTCGAACACCAGCGGCAGCAGCTCCGTCACCTGCCTGTCGCCGGTGCCGGCGTAGATCCCGAACAGGCCGCCGTCGCGCAAGGGTCCGGCGAAGCTGTAGATGCTGTAGGCGAGGCCGCGCTTCTCGCGCACCTCCTGGAACAGGCGCGAGGACATGCCGCCGCCGAGCAGCGTCGACATGACCTGCAGCGGGTAATAGTCGACGTCGTGGTTGCCGACGCCCTCGAAGCCAAGCACCAGGTGTATCTGGTCGAGGTCGCGCTTCTCGCGATGCTCGCCGCCGCGGTAGCGCGCCGGGTCGCGCCGCTGCTTCGACGGCTTCGGCAGGGCGTCGAACTTCTTTCGTGCGAGCCGCACCAGCTTGTCATGGTCGATATTGCCGGCGGCGGCGAGCACGAGCTGGTTCGGCGCGTAGTGGTCGGCGAGGAAGCCGCGCACCGAGTCGCGCTGCATCCGCCGCACCACCGAGGCCTTGCCCAGCACCGGCCGGCCGACGCCCTGCTTCGGGAAGGCCGCGGCCTGGAAATAGTCGAACACGATGTCGTCCGGCGTGTCGTTGGCCTGACCGATCTCCTGCAGGACCACGGCGCGCTCGCGCTTGAGCTCGGCCGGATCGAACAGCGAGTGCTGCAGGATGTCGGCGATCATGTCGACCGCCAGCGCCACGTCGTCCTTCAGGACCCGGGCGTAGTAGGCGGTCTGCTCGCGCGCCGTGTAGGCGTTCATGTGGCCGCCGACCGCCTCGATCTCCTCGGCGATGGCGGTGGCACTGCGCCGCCGCGTGCCCTTGAATACCATGTGCTCGAGCAGATGGGCGACGCCGTTGACCGCGGCCGGCTCGTCGCGCGTGCCGACGTCGCACCATACGCCGACCGTCGCGGATTCGACCGTCGGGATGTAGTCGGTCGCGACCCGCAGGCCGTTGCCGAGCGTCGTGACACGGACCGTCATGCCGCGCTCCGCTTGCCGCCCGGTGCGCCGACCCGGGCCTGGATGAAGGCGCGCAGCGCGCCGAGGTCGTTCGGCAGGCGCATGCAGCGCTCCTCGCGCGTGTAGAGGTCCTTCATGCGGTCCGGCAGGGCCGGGCGCTTGCCGACCGCCTTCTCGACCGCGTCGGGGAACTTGGCGGGGTGCGCCGTGCCCAGCGCCACGACCGGCGTGTCGTCGGTGCGGCCGGCAGCCCGGGCCGCGGCCACGCCGATGGCGCTGTGGGGATCCAGGATCTCGCCCGTCGCGGCGTATTCGCGGCGAATGATCTCGGTCGTCTCGGCATCGTCGTAGCGCGTGGCCGAGAACAGCCTGCGGGCGCGCTCGAGCCGGTCCCGGCCGACGTCGAGCCGGCCGTCCTTGCGGAAGCCATGCATCGCCTTGGCCAGCGCCGCGCCGTCGCGGTCGTAAAGGTCGAACAGCAGGCGCTCGGCGTTGCTCGATACCTGGATGTCCATGCTGGGGCTCAAGGTCGGGTGGACCGTCCCGATCTTCATCTCGCCCGACCCGAAGAACCGCGTCAGGATGTCATTGCTGTTCGAGCCCACGATCAGCCGCTCGATCGGCAGGCCCATGGCGCGCGCCGCGTAGGCCGCGTAGATGTTGCCGAAATTGCCCGTGGGGACGGCGAACGACACCTTGCGCTCGGGCGCGCCGAGCGACAGGGCGGCGTGCGCATAGTAGGCGATCTGGATCATGATCCGCGCCCAGTTGATCGAATTGACCGCCGACAGGCCGACCTCGTCGCGGAAGGGCAGGTCGTTGAACAGGCCCTTCACCAGGTCCTGGCAGTCGTCGAAGCTGCCGTCGATCGCGATGTTGTGCACGTTGGGCGACAGCACCGTGGTCATCTGCCGGCGCTGTACCTCCGACACGCGGCCATGCGGGTGGAGCATAAAGATCTCGATGCTCGCGCGGTCGCGGCAGGCCTCGATCGCGGCCGAGCCGGTGTCGCCCGAGGTGGCGCCGGCGATCGTGATCCGCTGCCCGCGCTGGGCCAGCACATGGTCGAACAGCCGGCCCAGAAGCTGCATCGCCATGTCCTTGAAGGCGAGCGTCGGCCCGTGGAACAGCTCCATCAGCCACAGCCCGTGGTCGAGCTGCTTCAGCGGCGCCACGGCCTGGTGGCCGAAGCCGGCATAGGCCTCGCGCGCCAGGCGCGCCAGGGTCTGGTCGTCGACCCGCCCGGCGACGAAGGGACGGATCACCCGGTAAGCGAGCTCACCATAGGAGAGGGCGCGCATCGCCCGCCACTCGTCCGCCCCGACCTGCGGCCAGGATTCGGGCACGTAGAGCCCGCCGTCGCGCGCCAGGCCGGTAAGGAGGACGTCGTCGAAGGCAAGGACGGGAGCCTCGCCGCGGGTGCTGACATAGCGCACTGCGATAAACCTCGGTTGCTGCGGACGACTACACTAGCGGCGCGGCCGGGGCCGGAGCAACCCGGCCGGCTGCGTTGTCGGGGTCGCCCAGCGCGTCGCGCATGGCTGTTGATGGCCGGAATCCATTGCGACACTTAACCGCCGATGCTACTGATCCGCCGCGGCCGATCATAGGTAAATGACGAAAATGCCCAAGGAAATCCACTACTTCCTGTTCACGCGGGAGGAGGTTTTCGACGCCCTGGTCCGCTTCCAGGCGACGCGCGCCGAAAAGCTGCCGCACGATGCGGTGGCCACGATTAAGCTGCGGTCCGACAAGCACGGCGTTTCCGCGATGATCGTCGGCAAGTCCAAGGCCAAGCCCGGCTTTTCCGTCGACTTCGACAACGCCGACATTCTGGGCGCCCTGGTGCTGTTCTGCCGCAACCGGCGCATCCCGCTGGCGACCCGCGCCAGCAAGCGCCTGGAACTGGTCGGCGACCAGATCGCCCTCCTGACCACGCTCAACCTGGCCGCGAAGGCGCCCAGCACCGATACGGGATCGATCCGCTACGAGGACGACGACGTCGAGGCGCGCCGCCAGATGGTGAAGGAAGTGCCGGCGGTCATCGCCACCGCCGCGGCGAAGGCGCGCAAGGAAGCAGCCAGCAAGTAGCGTCGCGGCCGATCAGTCCGCCGCGCCGACGGCCAGCTCGGCTTCCTGCGCCGCCCGCGCCCGGGCCGCCGCCGCCCGCACCTCGCGCCGGCGCAGCACCTCGTAGACGATCCCGGCGATCACGGTGAACACCACCATGACGAAGGCGAGCGCGTTCAGCGCCGGAGTCGTGCCGGAGCGGATCTTGCCGGCGATGTACATCGTCAGCGTGATGTCGTTGCCGATCGTGAACAGCGTGGTGTTGAAGTTCTCCAGCGACTGGAGGAACGCCAGCGTCGCCGCCGACAGGATCGCAGGACGCATGTAGGGCACCATGATGGTGCGGAACACCTGCGCCGGCGTGGCGCCGAGGTCGAGCGCCGCTTCCTCCAGCGTCTGGTCGAACCGCGTCAGGCGCGCCATGAAGATCAGCATGCAGTAGGCAGCGATGAAGCTGGTCTGGCCAAGCACCGAAAGCTGCCAGCGCCCGCCGATCCCGAACTGCCGGTCCCAGAAGATCAGGGTCGACAGGCCGATCATGATGCCGGGCATCAGGATCGGCGAGATCATCACGGCGTAGATCAGCGACTGGCCGGGCACGCGCATCCGGGTCATGAACACCGCGCCGGCGAGGCCCAGCGGCACCGCCAGCACGATCACCGCCACGCCGATGACCACGCTCTTCCAGACCGCCTGCCACATGCGCTGGTCTTCCCACATCGACACGAACCAGCGCAGCGTGAAGCCGCGCCAGGGGGTGAGCGTGGGGATGCGGCTGTCGTTGAACGTCACCAGCATCATGTAGATCAGCGGCAGGAAGAGGTAGAGGAAGAACAGCGTCAGGAACAATGCGACGCTGATCTGCAGCACCTGGTCCGAGGTCAGCCAGGGCTTGGCCGGAGCGGCCGGCGCGGCGATCGTCGTGGCGCTCATCGCGCGATGTCCTTCAGGCTGACGCGGAACACCGCCATCATCAGCAGGATGAAGAGCAGGCATAGCACCACAAGGGTGAAGCCATAGGCCGAGGCCAGGTTCCAGTTGATCGCCTCGAACTGCAGGTAGATCAGCTTGGTGAACCAGATCGCCCGCGTGCCGCCCAGCAGCTCGGGCACGACATAGGAGCCCGCGGCCAGCATGAAAGTGACGATGCAGCCCGACGCGATGCCGGGCTTGGTGTGCGGGATCACGATGTCCCAGTGAATGCGCCAGAACGGCGCGCCCAGGTCGCGCGCGGCGTCGACCTGGTTCGGGTCGAGGCTCTCCATCGTGCTGTAGAGCGGGAAGATCATGAACAGGATGTAGGCGTAAATCAGGCCGACCTGGACACCGAAATCGGTATTGGTGAACTGGATCGGTTCGTCGATCAGGCCCATCGCGGTCAGCGTGGTGTTGATGAAGCCGTAGCGCGCCAGCAGCAGCTGCCAGGCGAAGGTGCGCAGGATCTCGTTGACCCAGAACGGGATCAACAGGCCGATCATCAGGATGCCGACCCAGCCCGACTTCGTCGAGCGCACCAGGATGTAGGACAGCGGATACCCGATCAGCAGCGAGATGATCGTGACCGTGATGCTGGCGTAGATCGTCTTCACGAAGACGCGCCAGTTCAGGTCGTCCAGGAACACCTTGGCGAAGTTGCTGACGGTGTGGACGTCCAGCGGGCCGCCGACGTCGGCCGGATTCGGCAGGTAGGGCCGGAACGCCAGGTCGACCATCAGCAGCATCGGCCCGGCGATCAGCATGATCGCCCAGAAGGCGACGCCGGCCAGGATCGCCGCGACCCCGCCCGCGCCGAATCGCCGGATCGCCTCGCTCAAGCGTGGCCTCCCGCGCCGTGCGCGGCGCCGGCCGGCGGCAGCAGGATCGCGTCGTCGGGCGAGAAGCGGACCCGCCGGCGCTCGCCGCGGCTGACCCGGGGCGTGGCGCCGTCATTGGCCAGCGTCACGGTGATCGGCCGCTCGCTGCCCAGGTTCTCCAGCAGGATATTGGCGACCGGACCCTCGAACACGCCGTCCAGCACCGGGCTCTCGATGACGTTGTCGCTGCCGGTCTCGGCCTTGGCCTCGGCCAGGCGCACGCGCTCGGGCCGGACGAACAGCACCGACGCCTCGCCCGGCTTCATGCCGCGCGGATTGGCGGCGCGCAGCTTGCCGAAGGCAGTCTCGATCGCCCCGTAGCCGTAGTCGGCGGCGGTGACCTTTCCCGCGAGCGCGTTGTTCTCGCCCACGAAGGCGGCGACAAAGGCGGTCTGCGGGTTGTTGTAGATCTCGGTCGAGGTGCCGATCTGCTCGATCCGGCCCTGGCTCATGACAGCCACGCGGTCGGACATGGCCAGCGCCTCGCCCTGATCGTGGGTGATGTAGATGAAGGTGACGCCGGTGCGCCGCTGCAGCGCACGCAACTCGTGACGCATGTGCTGGCGCAGCTTGAGGTCGAGCGCGGAAAGCGGCTCGTCGAGCAGCAGCACCTTGGGTTCGACCGCCAGCGCACGGGCGATCGCCACGCGCTGCTTCTGGCCGCCCGACAGCTCGTCGATGCGCTTGTCGCCGTAGCCCTTGAGCGCGATCAGCTCGAGCATCCGGTCGACGACCTTGCGCCGCTCCGACGCCGCGACGCCGCGCACCATCAGGCCGTAGCCGATGTTGTCAGCGACGCTCATCAGCGGGAACAGGGCCAGGTTCTGGAAGATCAGCGCGGTCGGCCGCTTGTTCGGGCCGATGCCGTTCAGGTCGCGCCCGGCCAGCCGGATCGCGCCGGCGCTGGGGTCGATGAACCCCGAGATCATCCTGAGGATCGTTGTCTTGCCGCAGCCCGATGGGCCGAGGAAGGAGAAGAACTCGCCCTGCGGCATCGCCACGTTGACGCCGTGAACGGCGGTGAACGCGCCGAACTTCTTCACGACGTCGACTAGTTCCAGATCATTCGCCATTGCGCCCCCAGCCGCAAAGCGGCGTCGCCCTGCCCTATCGATGCATGTCCCGGCGATGCAATTTCCGGGCAATTTCCGGTCCGCCGTCGCGCCGGCGGTTCGATGATGAAAAGAAGGGCGGAGCGCCCGTTTCGCGGGCGCTCCGTCGCTTCACCCCTTCAGCGGGTCGCCGGGATCAGGCCGCCTGGAGCTTGGCGGCGAATTCCTGGCGCTTGGCGATGAACCAGGGCTTCTCTTCGCCCTGGAACCACAGCTTCTCGATCGCGTCGCCCGGATAGGCTTCGCTGAAGTTGCGCTGGTAGTTCGGGTTGGTGTGCTTCTCGGCGCCGATGACGATGCTGTTGTAGCCCGTCTCGTTCGCCATCAGGCCGCCGACCTCGGGCTGCAGCGCCCAGGCCATGAACGCATAGGCCTGCTCGATGTTCTTGGCCCCCTTGGTGATCGACAGCGTGTCGCACCAGGTCAGCGCGCCTTCCTTCGGCGCCAGGTACTTCACCGCGTCGCCCTCGTTGCGCATGGTGTTGGGCGGGCCGTCCCAGGTCTGGCCGATGACGCAGCCTTCCTGGCGATAGGCCAGCACGGTGTCGTTGGTGCCCTGCCAGAACTTGGCAATCTGCGCCTTGTTCTTGATGCAGTATTCCAGCGCCTGGCCGTAGTACTTCACCATGGTCGCCTCGTCCGTGTAGGACTTCTTCATCGACCCGGCCGGCATATCGCCCTTGCCCTCGAGCCACAGCCCGGTGCCGAGCATGATCGAGCGCGGGCGGCAGGTCATCTTGCCCTTCCACTTCGGATCCCACAGGTCGCCGAAGCTGGCCTTGCCGTACTCCAGGGTCATCGCCTTGGTGTTGAAGGTCAGCGCCTCGGTGCCCCACTTGTACGGCATGCAGTAGTACTTGCCGTCGCGCTGGGCGCCCTGGTCGGCCGGCAGGCCCTGGAAGGTCTTCTGGACGTTGTTCAGGGTCTTGATCTTGGCCCAGTCGACGGGCTGGATGTTGCCGGCGTCGATATGCGCGCCAACCCAGGTGACCGTGGGCGTGCACATGTCGAAGCCCTCGCCGCGCGCGGCGCGCAGCTTGTTGAGCTGGGTCTCGTTGGAGTCGAACAGGGTCACGTTGATCTTGATGCCGGTGTCCTTGGTGAACTTGTCCATCAAGGGCTTCGGCGCATAGTCCTCCCAGGTGAACCAGTTGAGTTCGCCCGAGGACGACAGCGCGTCGCGCACGAACCAGGGGCCGACGGACGCCACGGCGCCGGCCGCGACCGCCTTCTTGAGCACCGAGCGGCGCGTAACCGTTTTCTTGTCGAACAGGATCATCCCAAGTCTCCTCTGTTGCAGATTGACGAACGCCTCCCGCGGCAGGGCTTCCCGCCCCCGCGTTTATTTCGAATTATAGTGCAATACCCATGCCCCGGCGACTCACCCCGCCCGCACGGTCGGGCGCCAGCCCGAATCGTACTCGGCGACGCCGCGCCGGACCATGTCGTGAAACCCCTTCAGCCCGTGCTCGTGCTTGGGCGACAGTCGCCCGCGGTCGTAGACACCCGTGTTCAGGTTTCGTTGCACCCCGGTGACGATCGCGATGTCCTCGCTGACGATCTCGATCGCCCACTCGACGATGCGGTCGCGCTCGGCCTTGCCTTCGGGCGACAGGTCCTCGAACAGGTACCAGTTGGTATGGCGCATCCGCCCGGGCCCGAGCGCGTCGATAGTCGCGATCGAGGCGCCCCAGTCGTAGAGGTTCAGCATCAGGACCGGAAAGCGGTAGAAATAGAGCCCCTGCGTCAGCCCGCCGTCGCGGCGCGGCCCGTAAAGGTGGAAGAACTCGTGCCGGTCGTGGACGTCGATCGTGTACCGGTCGACGTCGATCGCGGCGCACAGCGCCGGATGCATCAGCTCGAGATGGTAGCCCTCAAGATAGTTGTCGCCATAGGCCTTCCAGTCGACATCGACCTCGCGGATCTTGTCGCGGTAGAAGCGGTACTTCTCCAGCGGATAGTCCCTGGCCATAACCGCGATCGGGCCCAGCCAGTCCACGAGGGACGGCGCGTTGCGGTCGATGCAGACGAACACCAAGCCCTTCCAGGTCTCGGTGCGCAGCGCGAACAACCCCATCGCCGCCGGGTCGAGGCCGGGGTCCTCGCCGAAGTCGCGCGCCTTGATCAGCCGGCCGTCGCCGTCATAGGACCAGCCGTGATAGGGGCAGACCAGCGACTTCGCATGCCCCACCCCGTCCGGCACGAGCTGGGCGGCGCGGTGGCGGCAGACATTATGGAAGCCGCGCACCTGGCCGTCGCGGCCGCGGATCACGACGATCGGATAGCCCGCCAGGACGCCGGCAACGTAGTCGCCCGGGGCCGGCAGCCGGCTCTCGTGGGCAAAGAGCTGCCAGTGCCGCGCGAAGATGGCGGCGCGCTCCTTAACGAACACTCCCGGATCCGCGTACCACGACGCCGGCAGCGTTTCGCCCAAAGGCGCAAAAACCCGCGGGCGCGCCGGCAGGTCGTTCATGAAGTCCCCTGTTCAGAGACAAATTGTCTTGTTTTCAGACGTTCTCAGACCCGGCAATTCTGCCTAGTCCATTGTGGAAATGTCAAAGGGGAATACGTCAGGCCGTGATCACGACCGCGCCCGCGACGATCAGGCCGATCGCGATCCAGCGCCGCGGCGGCGGGCTCTCGCCGAGGTGGAACCGCGCGATCAGCGCGGTGAACACGGTCGTCAGTTCGCGCAGCGCCGCCACCGACGCGAAGGTGCCGAGCGACAGCGCCCAGACGACGGCGCCATAGCCGGCGGCCATCACGACGCCGCTGCCGAAGCCCAGGCGCCAGTTCCGCCGCCAGGCGCGCGACAGGCCGCGGCCGCGCAGGAACATCACGACCGTCACCACCGGCAGGCCGCTCAGGAAGAACATCCAGGCGACATAGCCGAACGGCTCCGGCGACCGCCGAGCCCCGATGCCGTCCGCCAGCAGGTAGACGGCGACCGACACGCCGGTCAGCGCCGCATAGAGCGCGGGCCGGCGCGTCTCCGGACGGCGCCAGGCGCCCGGGTCTGCCGCCAGGACCATGCCGGCGAACAGGAACGCCAGCCCCGCTCCTTTCGCCCAGGTCAGGGTCTCGCCGGCGCCAAGCACGGAGACCGACACGATCACCGCCAGCGACGTGCCGCGCATGACCGGATAGACCAGCGACAGGTCGCCCTCGCGGTAGGCTTCGACCAGCACGAAGTAGTAGACGGTCTGGGCCAGGACCGAGATCGCCAGGCACGGCCAGGCGGCGGGCGGCGGCGGGGCGAAGAACGGGATCGCCAGCGCCGCCAGGAACGCGGCGACGCCGCCGGCCATGGCGCCGACGACGAGCCGGTCCTCGCCGACCTTCATGAGCGTGTTGTAGAGCGCGCTGAGCAGCGACGCGCCCAGCACCGCCAGCGCGGCGAGCGTCGTCGCGCTCATCGGCGTCGATCTCGGCTGCTAGAGATCGCGGATCTTGGTGCCGTTGAGCTCGGCCAGGATGCCGGGCAGGACCGGCAGGTAGCGTTCGCCATGGCCGCGCGCGTTGCACAGTTGCAGCCACTGGTTTACCGCCTGGCCGATGAACGAAGCAACCTGGGCCTGCTCGGCCAGCTTGTTGTAGAAGCGCAGGTCCTTGCCGGCGATGCGCAGCGGGCCCTTCAGGTGGCTGTCGTCGCCCTCGAGCAGCCAGGGCGCCACCATCTGGAACATCTTGCTGTTGGCGCCGCCGGCCGAGATCACGGCGTGGAACTTCGCCATGTCGACGCCCATCTTGGCCGCCGTCGTCGCCGCCTCGGCGATGATCGCGCAATTGCCGATCGACATGAAGTTGTTGATGAGCTTCAGCGTGTGGCCGGCACCGAGCGCGCCCACCTCGACGATCGTGTCGGCGAAGCATTGCTGCACCGGCCTGACCGCCGCGACGACATCGGGGTCGCCGCCGATATAGGTCGACAGCGTCCCCGCCTCGGCTTCCTTGGGCGAGCGTCCGAGCGGCGAGTCCGCCATGCGCACGCCCTTTTCCTTCAGCGCCGCACCGATCTTGCGCGTCGAGTTGGGATCGGCGGTCGTGCTGTCGACGACGATCAGACCGGGATGTGCGCCTTCCAGGATGCCGCCGGGGCCGAAGACGAGCGCCTCGACCTCGACCGAGGACGGCACGCAGGTGAACAGGATATCGCTCGCTCGCGCCATCTCGGCGGCGGTCTTGACCTCCCTCGCCCCGCGCTTCACCAGGTCGTCGATCGGCGGGCGGTTGCGGTTGCCCATGACCGCGAGCGGATAGCCCTTCTCCAGGATGTTCTTGGCCGCGCCGTGGCCCATCAGCCCGGCGCCGATCCAGCCGATCTTCGGTTTCGACATGCTCTGCTGTTCCTCTCGTTACTTGGCCCGGCCGATCGCCGCGCCGACGCGTAGCCTGGATTCCAGGTGCTGCGCCCATAGCGACAGGGGCCAGCACAGGACGAAATAGAGAGCGGCCACGACCGGGTAGACGATCATCGGCTGGAAGGTGGCGTTGCTCATGAGCTGCCCGGCGCGCGTCAGCTCGACGAAGCCGATGATCGAGGCCACGGCCGTCGCCTTCACGAGCTGCACCAGGAATCCCACGGTCGGCGGGATGGCGATACGCACGGCCTGGGGCAGGATCACGTAGCGGAGTTGCTGCAGGTAGCTGAGCGCCAGGGACTCCGAGGCCTCCCACTGGGTGCGCGGCACGGCCTGGATGCAGCCGCGCCAGATCTCGCCCAGGAACGCGCCGGCATAGGCGGCATAGGCGATGACGACCGCCGTCCAGGCGTCGAGCCGGAGCCCGAACAGGCCCAGGCCGTAATAGACGAGAAAGAGCTGCATCAGCAGCGGCGTGCCCTGGAAGAGCTGGATGTAGCCCGTCGCCACCAGGCGCACCGGCAGCAGTGACGAGATGCGCAGGATCGCGATCAGCCCGCCCAGCGCGCCGCCGAGCGCGAAGGCGATCAGCGACAGGACGACCGTCCAGCGCATCGCGCCGAGCAGGAACATGAACTCGTTGGAGGAGAAAGTGCGCATCTCCTCACGCCCGCCCGCGCACGAAGACGAGCCAGTAGACCGCGGCGAAGAAGCCGCGGAACGCCACCGCGATCGCCAGGTACATGACGGTGACGACGATATAGACCTCGAAGGCCCGGAACGTCGTGGACTGCATCGTGTTGGCGATCGCCGTCAGCTCCTTGGCCGAGATCGCCGAGACCACCGAAGAGCCGAGCAGGAGCAGGATGAACTGGCTGGCGAGCGCCGGAAAGACGGCCTTCACCGCCGGGAACAGCACGATCTTGCGGTATACCTGGATGCGGGTGAGGCCGAGGGCGCGGCCCGCCTCGATCTGGCCGATCGGCACCGACTGGATGCCGGCGCGGATAATCTCGGTCGCGTAGGCGCCAAGGTTGACCACCATCGCCACGACGGCGGCCTGGTTCGCCTCGAACCGCAGGCCGATCGCCGGCAGCGAGAAGAAGATCACATAGATCTGCACCAGGAACGGCGTATTGCGCATCATCTCGACATAGGCCGCGACGATCCAGCGCACCGGGCGCGGCCCTGTCGTGCGCAGGAAGGCGCAGACGATCGCCAGCGACAGGCCGAGCGCCATCGAGATCGCCGAGAGCTGGACCGTCAGCCAGGCGCCTTGCAGCAGCTCGTGGAAGCGGTCGAAGACGATGCCGAACTGGAATACGTAGGTCACGCAGGACTCGCGGCACAGGAGGGCGCCCGACCCTCGCGAACGAGGATCGGGCGCATTCGAACCTACATCGCCGGCAGATCGACCAGCTTCACGCCGGTGTGCGTCTCGTAGATCTTGGCCAGCACGCCGTTGTGCTTGTTGACGAAGACCCAGGAGTTGACCCACTGCAGCAGATCGAAGTTCCCCGGCTTCACGGCGATGCCGTAATAGGCCGTGACGACCGTGAACTTGACCTCGAGCTGCTTGTCCGGGGCCTTCTTCGACAGGTCGTTGATCAGGAAGGCGGCCGAGCCGATCGCGTCGACCTGGCCGGTCAAGAGCGCCTGCTGCGTCGCCGCGTGCTCGTCGAAGAACACGATGTTGGTGCCGGGCGGCGCGATCTTCGGCACTTCCTGCTCTTCCAGGGTCGCGCGGCTCATGCCGATCTTCTTGCCGGCGAGGTCGGCGGCCGACTTGATGTTCACGCTCTTCGGGCCGCCGATCACGATCGACAGCGCGCCATGCGGGCTGGAGAACCAGACCGACTTGGCGCGCTCCGACGTGATCGACAGCGAGGAGATCGCAAGGTCGGCCCGGTCCGACAGCAGCGCCGGGATGCGCTGGGCGCCGGAGACCTGGATCAGCTCCAGCTCCACGCCCAGGTCCTTGGCGAGCTGGCGCGCGGTCTCGATCTCCGATCCGGTCGGCTTGTTGTCCTTGCCGAGAATGCCGAACGGCGCCGAGTCGACCTGCGCCGTGATGCGGATCTTCTTGTCCTTCAGGATGCGATCGAGCGCCTGGGCGTCGGCCGCGCCCGATCCCAGCGTCAAGGCCAGCACGGCGGCGCCGGCCGCCAGCAGATGCGAAAGTCTCATGGTCGTTTCCTCCGTCTGGTTATCGTTCTGACCTCGGCCCCGCCTTTTTGGTCGGTGACCGCTCCGGCCCTCCGGGCCGAAACCCTATTTTTTCCCCTTCAAGCCCGAAATCCCCGCGGCCAGCGCGCCCTGGAACACGCCGATATCCGTGCCGTAGCAGAGCATCCGGAATCCGGCCTTCAGGTACTGCCTGCCCGTCTTGACGTCGCCGCACAGGAAGCCCGCGGCCTTCTTGTGCTTGGTGCAAGCCTGGACAAGCTTTTTTACCGCCGCCTTGTAGCGCGGATGATCGAACTGTCCGTCGATGCCCATGGCGTTGGTCAGGTCGTAGTGGCCCATCCAGCCGACATCGATGCCCGGCGTCGCCATGATCGCGTCGACATTGTCGATCCCGGCCACGGTCTCGATCAGCGCGATCGTGACTGTGCGCTGGTTCGCCGCCTTCATCTTCGGCACGTGGTTGCCGCCGGTGTAGTCGTCATGCGGCATGCCGAAGGCGAGGCCGCGCACGCCCTCGGGCCGGTAGCGGCACCAGGACGCGATCTTGCGCGCCTGCTCCGCCGTCTCGACCATCGGCACCATGATGCCGTGCACGCCCGCATCCAGCATCGGCGCGATCAGGTGGTAGTGCGTGCCGGTCACGCGCACCAGCGGCGCCAGGCCTGATCCGCGGGCATAGGCGACCTGGCTCTTGATCGTGTCGATGCCGACGCCGGCGTGTTCCGTGTCCAGGATCACGAAGTCGCAGCCGGCATTGGCCATGATCTGGCTGAGGCCCGGCGTGAAGAACTCGAACGCCATCTGTCCCAGCACCGTGCCGCCCTTGGAAAGCCTGGCGCGCAGCCCCGTATCGATCATCGGACGTTTCCCCCCGGTCTTCTTCCTTCAGCCCAGTGCCGCCTCGATCTCCGCCCTGGGCAGGCCGACATCCACGGCCGCTTTTGCGATCTGCTCGCGCGTCGCGTCGTCCAGCGGCACGCCATTCTTCTCGCGCTCGGCGCGGACCCTGCGCTCGACCTCGCCCGGCACCAGCACCTCGCCGCCCGCGCTGATCGGCGGCGACGCCTTGACCCAGGACTTCAGCCGCGCGATGTCCGCCGCGAAGGCCGCGGAGCCCGCCACGTTGTCGGCGTCGATCAGGATCGACAGCATGTTGTTGACCAGGCGCTTGGCCGTCGGGTTGTCCGGATGCGTCGAGCCGCCGCCGGTGAGCGCGCCGGCCATGACCTCACAGATGATCGACAGGCCCGAGCCCTTGTGGCCGGCGATCGGCAGGATGGCGCCGGGCGGGCTGGCGTAGAACTCGTCGGGCTCGCGCGTTGGCTTGCCCTTGCCGTCGAGCACGGCGCCTTCCGGCAGCTTCTCCTTCTTGTTGCGCGCAACCTGGATCTTGCCCTCGGCGATGATGCAGGTGGACATGTCGAGGATGATCGGCTGGGCGCCTTTCACCGGCACGCCGGCCGCGATCGGGTTGGCCGACAGGCGCCGGTCGCTGCCGCCATGCGGCGCCACCAGCATGCCGAAGCCCGAGGTGTTGACGAAGTGCATCGACACCAGCCCCTCGGCCGCCGCCATCTCGGCCCAGGCGCCGATGCGCCCGAGATGCCCGGTGTTGCGCAGCGCGACCAGGGCGACGCCGTGCTTCTTCGCCTTGGCGATGCCGGCCTTCATCGCGTCGATGCCGATCACCTGGCCGTACCCGAACTGGCCGTCGAGCATCAGCAGCACGCCGTCGTCGCGCAGCGTCTTGGCGTGCTGGTTGGTGACGACCATGCCCTGCTTCAGCCAGTCGATATACTTGGCGACACGGATCACACCGTGCGAGTCGTGGCCCATCAGGTTGGCCTCGACGAGATGGTCGGCGACGGCCTTCGATTCCGTCGCGTCGCTGCCCGCCTTGGCAAAGATGCCCGCCACGGTCGTCGCGAGCTTGGCCGGGGCAACCCTGGTCGTCGTCATGCGCTCTTTCTTTCCTTATGCGTGTTGGCCTTCTGCGGATTGGCGGTCTTCTTGCGGGCAGCCGACAGCTTCATCGCCAGGTCGATCGCTTCCATCATGCTCTGCGGATTGGCGATGCCCTTGCCGGCGATGTCGAACGCCGTGCCGTGGTCGACCGAGGTGCGGACGATCGGCAGGCCGAGCGTGATGTTGACGCCGCTGAGCCCCACCCACTTCCCGGTCTTGCGGTCGATCTTGAAGCCGAGCAGCTTCACCGCCACATGGCCCTGGTCGTGGAACATCGCCACGACGCCGTCGAACTGCCCGCCCAGCGCCTTCACGAACACCGTGTCGCCCGGCACCGGGCCGGTTATGTCCATGCCCTGGGCGCGGTACTTCTCGATCACCGGCGTCACGATGTCGATGTCCTCGCGCCCGAACATGCCGCCCTCGCCGGCATGCGGGTTGACCGCGGCGATGCCGAGCTTGGGCTTCTTGAAGCCCAGGCGCTTCAGCGCGTCGTAGGTCAGGTCGATGACGAAGGTCAGCCGCTCCGGCGTCACCAGCGAGGTCGCCTTGGCCAGCGGCACATGCGCCGACACGTGGCTGACGCGCAGCCGGTCATGCACCAGCATCAGCACCGAGCCCTTGCTCCTGGTCAGGTCGGCCAGGATCTCGGTGTGGCCGGCGTAGTGGAAGCCGGCGGCATTGATCGCCTCCTTGCTGATCGGCGCGGTGGCGATGGCGTCGATCTCGCCCTTCATCGCCAGGCCGATCGCGGTCTCGATGGCGCGAAAGGCCTGGCGTCCGGCCTCGGCACTGGTCTGGCCGAACTTCACCTTGCCCTGGCTCTGCGTCGCCTCGATCACGTCGATGTGAGGCGCATAGCGGCGCTGGCCCTTCGCGATCAATCGCTCGCGCGCCATGTCGATCGATGCCTGGGTTCCGATCGTCACTAGGTCAAGTTCGCGCGCCCTGACGCGCGATGCCATTTTCGCCGTGGCCTTCAGGCAGAGCTCGGGACCGACCCCGGCCGGGTCGCCCATCGTCAAGGCAATGCGGGGTCTATGCGCGGGCACGCTTGGCCTCCTTCGAACCGGAAAAGAGCTGCAACAGGATGTCGGCGCCCTCGAAGGCGCCCGACTTGGAGAGCACGGCGAGCCCGTCCCAGCCGCCGCCGACAAGTCTGGACAGCGGCAGGCCGGGCATCGCCTCGCCGGTCACGGCGAGATGGTCCGCCCCGGCCGCCCGCGCCAGCGCCGCCAGCGTGTCGCCGCCGCTGGCGAACAGCGACGCCGGCTTCAGCGCAATGGCCCCCGCGGCCAGGCGATGCAGCACGGCCAGGGCCTCGGCCGCGGACTGTGGGGCCAGCGCCAGCGTCACCAGCACCGAAGCGCCCTGCGCCAGGCGATGGGCCGCCTGCGCGACCGCACCGTCGATCGCATCCGCCGACGCCACGCGGACGACGGCTGCAGGATCGGCCGCTTCCAGCGCGGCGATCTCCGCCGCCGTGACAGGATGCGGCGAGCCAATGACGCCGAGCGTCGGCCCGGTCGGCAGCGGGGCCGGCCCCGCCAGGTCGTGCGCCAATGCCCGCGCCAGGCCTGATGTGCCGCACCACAGGACAGGGAGCTTCAGGCGCGACCGGGCGGCAGCGATTGCCGCGAGGTCCGAGTCGAACTCGGCATCGCACACGAAGACGCCGCCGCCCGCGAGATCGGCCGCGATCGCCGATCGCGGGGCGAGGCCGCAGGCGCCCAGCTCGGCCATCAGGTCGCGGTCGACCAGGCGCCATGCACCGTCGGCGTGCCGCGCATATTGCCGGCCCTGCAGCATGATCCGTCCCTGGGCGGGGAAAGCCGGCGCCACGATCACGCTGGCAAAGCCCCCGGCCCGTGCTGTGGCGGCGATCTCGGCGGCGGCGTGGCCGCGCAGCAGGGAATCGATCTTGCGGAACGCCGTATCGGCCATCCTGAGCAACGGCGCGGCCCGCATCGCCGCGGCTTCCGCCTGCGCCGGCGTGCCGCCGCGTGTGGCCGCGTCGATGGCGATCGAGCCGCGCGCTGCCGGCAGCGGCGCACCGGCGAGCTGCACCGCCACCGGTGCCTTGGCGTCGGCGAACGGCGCCGCGGCATCGAGCGCGCCGGTAAGGTCGTCGGCGACCAGCGCCACGCGACGGCGCACCAGGGGCGTGACCGAGGTCTTCATCGCCGCTTGCCCGCCGCCACGACCGTCACCGCGACGCCGACCTTGTCGAGCGCCTTGCGGTCGCGCGCCGGCAGGCGCTCGTCGGTCAGCACTCGCGACACCTTGCCCATGTCGCAGACCTCGCGGAACGAGGTCTGCTGGAACTTCGAGGAATCCGCCAGCAGCACGACCTGCCGCGCGGCGTCGATCATGCGCCGCTTCATCGCCGCGATCTCGATCGAGCTGTCGGCGAGCTTGAGCCCGGAAAGCGCCTGGATGCCGATGAGCGCCAGGTCGACATGCAGTCCGCCGAGGAAGTCCATGCCCGGCTCGCCGACCAGCGAGAACGAGCCGGGACGCAGCGTGCCGCCCGGCACGATGACCCTGACCTGCGGCTGGGCCGCCAGCGCGCTGGCGATGTTGAGGTCGTTGGTGACGGCGGTCAGCGCGATCCCGCGCCGCGCCACCGCCTGGGCCGCCTCGAGCACGGTCGAGGACGAGTCGAAGATCACGCTCTGCCCCGGCTCGACAAGCGTCGCCGCCGCGGCGCCGATCGCCGCCTTCTCGGCCTGGTGGGTGCGCGAGCCGATCTCGTATTGCGGCTCGAAGGTGGTGCGCGGCGCGTCCTTGACCATGGCGCCGCCATGGCTGCGCTCGATGTAGCCCTGGTCGGTCAGGTAGTCGAGGTCGCGGCGCACGGTCGATTCCGACGCGGCGAGATGCTCCGCCAGCTCGGCGATCGACGCGCCGTTGCGGTCGCGGATCAGGTCCAGGATCAGCGCGCGGCGCTGCGCCGGGATCAGGTCCCGCGCCGGTGCGACCTCAGCGCTCGTGGTTGCGGCCAAGCGGTGCTCTCCCCTGGACGATCCTAGGCAGGGGTGCCAGAATTTGTCAAAACCTGTCGAAAACGCGCAGAAACGCTCATTGCGTGCTTCGCGCTGCAACAACAGGACGTGTATTGTCTGTCGCCACACTGGCAGGCAGGCTGCGGACCAACGAAAGCACAAGGGGGGAGAAGGACCATGTTCGAAGCGACGCTCGCCGGCAGCCTGCCCAAGCCGTTCTGGCTGGCCGAGACCGACAAGCTGTGGCCGCAGTGGAAGTCCGAGGGCAAGGAGCGCGAGATCGCCAAGCGCGACGCGACCCTGTTCTGGCTCAAGGCGCAGGAGGACGCCGGCCTCGACATCGTCAGCGACGGCGAGCAGTCGCGGCAGCACTTCGTCCATGGCTTCCTGGAGTTCGTCGACGGCATCGACCGCGAGCACAAGGTGAAGATGGGCATCCGCAACAACCGCTATGACGCGATGGTGCCCCAGGTCGTCAGCAAGCTGTCGCTCAAGGGCCGCGCCCATCCCGAGGCGAAGATCGCCCGCGCGCACACCAAGAAGAAGCTGAAGTTCACCCTGCCCGGTCCGATGACCATCGTCGACACGGTCGCCGACAGCCACTACGGCGACCGCGTGAAGATGGCGATGGCCTTCGCCGAGCTGCTGAACAAGGAGGCGCGCGCGCTGGAGGCCGACGGGGTCGACGTGATCCAGTTCGACGAGCCGGCCTTCAACGCCTTCACCAAGGAGGCCGGCACCTGGGGCATCGACTGCCTGCACTGCGCCATCGACGGGCTGAAATGCACCACGGCCGTGCATATCTGCTACGGCTACGGCATCCAGCAGAACCTGGACTGGAAGAAGACGCTGGGCGGCGAATGGCGCCAGTACGAGGAGTTCTTCCCGGCGCTGGCCAAGAGCCGCGTGAAGCAGGTCTCGCTGGAATGCATCCACTCCCACGTCCCGCCCGACATGATGAGGCTGCTCGAGGGCAAGGACGTACTGGTGGGCGTGATCGACGTCGCGTCCAACATCGTCGAGACGCCGCAGGAGGTCGCCGACACGATCGGCCTGGCGATGAAGTTCGTGCCGAAGGACCGCATCTTCGCCTGCACGAACTGCGGCCTGGCGCCGATGGACCGGGAGATCGCGCTGAAGAAGCTCGAGGCGCTGGGCGCCGGCGCCAAGCTGGCCCGGGAACGCTACGCCTGAGGCCGGCGCTCGTGGCGCTTGAGCCAGAAGGATAGCGGCTTGGTCGATTCCTCGCGCTCGCCCAGGTCGCGCCAATGGAAGCGGGCGACCAGCTCGCGATGCTTCGCGTAGCCGCGCCGCGCCCAGAACGCATCCAGCGGCACGTAGCCGGCCGGGCGCATCGGGTGGTCCGACGGGCGCTCGACGGCGCAGAACGCGGTGATCTCGACCTGGGGATGCGCCAGCGCGGCCGCCTCGCGCTCCGCGAAGAAGCGCACGCCGATGCCCTGGCCGCGATAGGGCTTCAGCAGCACCGATTCGCCGAAATAGAAGATCCGGGCGATGTCGTAGCCGTTCTCAGCGAAGGGCCGGATGCATTCCTCCATCGCCTCCGCCATCGGCAGGGCGGTGGACGCGCCGACGATGCGGTCGCCGTCGATCGCCGCGACCAGCACCGAGTCCCTGGCCTCGACATAGGTGCGGATGTAGGCGGCCTCGTATTCCCGGCTGCCCTCGTAGAGATAGGGGAAGTCGCGGAACACCTCGATGCGCAGCCGCGCGAGGTCGTCCTGGCGCGCCAGGATCTCGGACCCGCGCAGGCGGACGATGCGCAGGGCCATGGCGGGCCTATCTCCCGCCGACCTGCTTCAGCCAGTCCTTCATGTTGTAGTGGTTCGCGACGCGCGCGATCTTGCCGCGCTTGACCTCGAAGAAGGCGCCGACGCGCAGCTTGTAGCGCTGGCCCTTCGCCCTGGGCAGCTTGCCGTCGGTCTTGAGGTAGGTGCCGGCGAGGTCGAACTCCGCCGCCGCGCGCCTGCCGTCGGGCGAGGTCATGACCGCGAGGTTCTTCACCTTTTCGCGGTAGCACTCGTTCATGTGACCCAGGAACCTGCGGAACGCGGGCTTGCCCTTCTCCGTCCCGCCCTGGCTGATCTCGTGTACCACCGTGCCGGCGAGCAGATCGAGGAATCCGTCGACGTCCCGGGCATTGAAGCGGTCGTAATAGGCCTTGATCAGCGTCTCGGTCCGGGCGCGCATCTGGGTGCAGTCCTGCGTGGTGGAAACGGCGGCGCCTGCTTAGCAAAGCGCGCTGGAAGGGTCAAAACGCGTTCACCGGCTGCGGGCGAGCGATGCCAGCGCCTCGCCCGCCGCGGCGAAGGGCGCGTCCCAGTCATTGGCGCGCGCCTGGCGGAAGAAGCGCATCGACGGGTACCAGGGCGTCGCGTCGCGGTCGTTCTCGAGCCAGAGCCAGTGCGCGTGGTGCGGCAGCAGCACCCACACCGGCGCCCCGAGCGCGCCGGCGAGATGCGCGACCGAGCTGTCGGTCATCAGCACCAGGTCGAGCTGGCCGATCACCGCCGCCGTGTCGGCGAAGTCGTCGATCAGCGGCGCCAGGTCGACCAGCGGCGCGTCGGGACCGAGCGCGCGCAGCTCTGCCTCGGGCGGCCCCTTCTGCAGGCTGAACAGGCAGACCTCGGGCAGCGCGAAATGGCGCAGGAAGCGCGCCAGCGTCGTCGCGCGGTGGTGGTTGTCCTTGAAAGTCACGCTGCCCGACCAGACGATGCCGAGCTTGAGGCGCGTGCCGGCCAGCGCCAGCGCCGTTGCGAACTTCCCGGCGCCGTCCTCCGGCGCGCGCAGGAAGGGGATCGCGCCGGGGATGTTCGTCGTGTCGGTGCCAAAGAGCCCGGGCAGGCTGTTCAGCGGGCAATGGACGTCGTGCGGCGGCAGCGCCTGGCCGCGCGGCGCGATCGCGTCGACGCCGGGCACGGTCGCGAACAGCCGCTCCAGGGGCGGCTTGCAGTCCAGCACCACCCGCGCGGCGCCGCGCGCCTTCAGTGCCCCGGCGTAGCGCACGCACTGGATGGCGTCGCCGAAGCCCTGCTCGCTGTGCAGCAGGATCGTTTTGCCGCTGAGGTCTTCGCCGCGCCAGAGCGGCGCGGCGAGAGCCGGGAGAGAAATGTCGCCGAGGTCCCAGCGCGACTCGTAGAGCGGCCAGCCCTGGGCGAAATCGCCGACCTGCAGCCGCGCCAAGGCCAGGTCCCAGCACACGGTCTTGAGCCCCGGGCTGATCGCCAGCGTGCGCTCGAACGCCGCGATGGCGTCGCGATAGCGCCCGGCCTGGCGCAGCGCGATGCCGTAATTGTGGTGGTGCGACGGCTTGCCCGGCTCCATCGCCAGCACCTGCTCGTGCGCCGCGATCGCCTCGGGCAGCAGGTCCAGGTCCTTCAGCGCGTTCGCCAGGTTGCCGAGCGTGCCGGGGTTCACGCCGCCGATGCCGATCGCCTGGCGGTAGCAGGCGATCGCGGCGGCGGGATCGTCGATGGTGCGCATCATGACGCCGAGATTGGCCCAGGCCGCGGCCTGGCCGGGATCGAGCAGCAGCGCGCGGCTCCACAGCAGGGCAGCACCGTTCGCGTCGCCCGCGGCGTGGCGGCGATGCCCCTCGGCCATCGCTGCCTGGGCCTGCGCCGCCTCGGCCGGCCCGGCCGCCTTGCGGATCTCGGCTGGGCGCTGCTTCAGCAGGGCCATGACCGCCTGGGCCGCCTGGTGCAGCACCGGCTCCCATTCGCCGGGCTTCTGCTGGCGGATCGCCCGCACCGACCGGCGCTCGGGCCCATCGGCATTTTCCGGCCAGCGCGCCGCCATGCCGCTGGGCAACAGCACCAGGCCCGGACGGCCGAGCAGCCCGGCCAGCTCGGCGGCACGCCCATCGACCGACACGACCAGGTGCAGGCGCGCGATCAGGCCAGCGAGCTGGGCCTCGTCCAGCCCCAGCGGCCCGCAAGGATCGACCACGATTCCCAGGGTCGCGAGGCGCATCGTCGCGGGATCGGGCGGCCCGCGGCGCAACAGGACCAGCCGCGCCCCGTAGAGTGCCAGGAACCGCAGGCAGAGCGACAGCGGGACGTCGACGCGCGCCGCGCCGGGGGTTCCCGGCGGATCGTCGAGCACGGGATCGCGCGCGCGATCCGACCGCCAGGCGACGCCGACCAGCAGCGCGCCGCCCTGCTGCGCCAGCATCGCCTCGGCGCCCGGCGGCAACGCCGGCTTTTCCGCCGCAGGGGCCCAGGGCACGCCGTCGATCGCCGCGACCACGGCGCGCGCGCGCGGCTGCGAGGGATGCAGCGCCAGGGCCTTGTCGGCCGCTTCGCGCGCGGCGTCGAGGCGATCGAGCCGCAGCAGCACGGTCGCCCGGTTGGCGTGGATCGCTGCGATCGGAAGCGCGGCGACGGCGGCGTCGGCGTGCGCCAGCGCGCGCGCGGCGTCATCGAGCGCCAGCCAGGCGCGCGCCAGCCCGTCCTCGGCCAGGGGCCCGCGCGCGGCGCGAAACGCGGCCAGCGCAGCCTCGGCATGGCCGCGCGCCAGCAGCCGTTCGCCCTGGGCGAGCAGCGCGGTGTCGGCCTGCGGCACGGTCCCGGTCATGCGGGCCGCACGCTAGCGGCGCGGTCGCGCGCTGTCCATATCCCGGCGGCGTTGCTACAGTGCCGCCGACTTCGCCGTTCCGTCCGAATCTTCCTGGAGGAGTTCCGATGCCTGCCGTGACCAAGGAGCAGTTCGACGCGCTCGTGAAGCTCGACACGCCGTCGATCTGCAACGCGCTGGAGATGATCGACAGCAAGTACCGCACCCAGTTCTGGACCCAGGAGCCGCTGGTCTGCGCGTTCCCCGAACTGCCGTCGATGGTGGGGTTCGCCTGCACCGCGACGCTGCGCTCGACCCAGCCCGGCAAGCCCGGAAAGGAGAACCGGCTGAAATACTACGAGTACGTGGCGAGCGTCCCTGCGCCCCGCGTCGTCACCATCGCCGACCTCGACGGCGCGCGGCGCGGCTTCGGGGCCTTCTGGGGCGAGGTGAACTCGACCATCCACCAGTCGCTCGGCTGCCTGGGGGTGGTGACCGACGGCGGCGTGCGCGACCTGCACGCGGTGGCGCCGGGCTTCCAGTTCATCGCCGGCCGCATCACCCCGTCGCACGCCTATGCCGACGTGGTCGATTTCGGCCACGAGATCTGCGTCGCCGGCATGGTGGTGAAGTCGGGCGACCTGATCCA
>JAEULC010000133.1 GCA_016792605.1 Rhodospirillales bacterium | reverse complement strand
CTGCCGATGTTCTGCACCGCGCCCGGTCGCGCCATCCTGGCCTACCTGCCCGAGGACGAGGCGGCGGACATGATCGAGCGGTCGAAGCGCGTCGCCTGGACGCCGCACACCGTCACCGACCGCGACGCCCTGATGCGCGTGTTGGAAGACGTGCGCCAGCGCGGCTACGCCATCGCCGAGCAGGAGACCTACCTCGGCGACATGTCGATCGCCGCCCCGGTGCTCGATGCCGCCGGCCGCCCGGTCGCCGCGGTCAATGTCGCCGTGCCGACGACGCGCTGGAACGTGGCGGACTGCCGCCGCCAGCTCGTGCCGATGGTGATGGAAACCGCGCGGGTGATCTCGGCCGAGATCGGCGCGGCGCCCTCACACAGCTAGTTACGCCGGCAGCTTGGTACCGCGCCCGGATTTGCGGGCGCGGTCGTAGATCAGCATCGCCGCCGCCAGGTCGCCGAGCGCGAAGCCGGGGAAGAGGAAGGCCGTGCGCTGCACGACGTTCGTGCGGCCCTTGTGGTCGGTGACGAGTTCGCCGAGATCGGCCGGGAAGGGGCCGGGCCAGGCGAGCTTGCCGGCCTGGGCGAGCTGCGTGCTCTGGCCGCGATCGTCGGTCGCGATCAGGTCGAGCGCGCTTAAGCCCTCCTTGATCCAGGACCGGCCGAGATCCGGCATCGCCGCGAAGCTGCCTGGCTTCAGCCAGGCGGGATCGAGTTCGGCCTTCTGTCCCGGACCGGCGGGCACGCTGGTGACGACGATGTCGAGGTCGCGGACGGCCTGCTCCGGCCGCTCCGCCGCCTCGGCCGCCAAGCCCATCTTCTTCGCCTGCGCCGCCAGGGCCTCGGCCGTCTCCCGCCGGCGTCCGTAGGCGACGACGCGCTTCAGCGGAAACAGCGCCTTCATGATCGCGAGATGGCTCTCGGCCTGCGCCCCGCAGGCGACGAAGCCGATCGAGGCGCTGTCCGCCCGCGCCAGCCGCCTTGCCGCCGCGCCCGACATCGCCGCGGTGCGCATCGCCGTCATCCAGGTCGCGTCCATCACCGACACCGGCATGCCAGACGTGCCGTCGTGCAGCACGACGACGGCGCCGATATGCGGCAGGCCCTTGTCGTGGTTCTCGGGCGACAGGCCGACGCACTTGATGGCGAAGAACGGCGGGTCCTCGGTCGTCGCCAGCATGGTCTGCTGCAGCCGGCCTTCGCCGGGATAGAGCGTGGTCTTGTGCGTGCCCTGGGCGCGGCCCTCGACCTTGGCGCGGAACACGCGCTCGACCGCGTCGACCAGCTCGACCGGCCGGATCGCCAGCGCCTCGACATCGCTGCGCGATAGGTAGAGGAGGTCCGGTGCCCGCATTTCCGCCAACTCCCGTCTCGCCGGGCCGTCGCGCGGATCGCCGGCAGGTCCAATTTTCAGATCACCATTCGATACGCGACGCGGCCGCGACGCCGCAAGCGCGATGATCCTTGTTACGCTGTGGCGATGCCTCCTACAATTCCCGCGTTGTCCTCGGGGTGGGAGCCGACGCCATGCTACCGGTCGACCTGTTCGATCCGCGCCACTACGCCAACGTGCGCAAGCCTGCGTTGCAGGGGGCGGAGACGCTGCCGGCTTGGTGCTACACGTCGCAGGCCTTCTACGATCGCGAAGTCGAGCGCATCTTCAAGAAGGTGTGGAACTTCGTCGACCGCGTCGACCGCATTCCGAACCCGGGCGACTACTTCGTGTTCGACTATGTCGGCGTGTCGACGATCATCGTGCGCGGCAAGGACGGCAAGGTGCGCGGCTTCGCCAATACCTGCCGGCACCGCGGATCGGTGGTCATGGAGGGCGAGGGCACGTGCAAGCAGATGCAGTGCCCCTACCATGCCTGGACCTACGACCTGGACGGGGCGCTGATCGGCGCGCCGTTCATGGAGGAGACGGCGGACTTCGATCCCGCGAGGTACCACCTCGCGCCGGTGCGGCTCGAGGTCTATGGCGGGTTCATCTTCCTCTGCTTCGACGCGGACGCGCCCGACCTCAAGGCCTATCTCGGCGACTTCATCGACAACACCAGGGGCTACAACCCGGACGACCTTGTCGTGGTGCGGCGCCAGGAATGGATCATGGAGTGCAACTGGAAGCTCTTCTACGAGAACTTCGCCGAGCAGTACCATATCCCCTTCATCCACAAGACCTCGCTGAACCGGCAGAAGCGCAAGATCACGCCGCCCGAGCCGTGCAACGGCAACTATGTCGCGCTCTACACCCAGCATCCCGGCAGCCGCATGCTGCTGGCGGGCGACACGGGCTTCCCCGCGATCGAGGGCTTGAAGGGCCGCGACGCCGAGGGGACCTACTACCCGAGCCTGCATCCCTCGACGATGATGGGCTGGTGCATCGACGGCATGTGGTGGGTGCGGTCGGACCCGCTGGGGCCCGAGCGCACGCGCATCACGGCCGGAAGCTGCTTCCCGCGCAAGACGCGCGCGCGCGACGACTTCGCCGAGGTGGCCCAGCGCTACTACAAGCGCCTCGACCTGACGATCCCCGAGGACATCAAGGCGTCCGAGGACCAGCAGCGGGGCCTGCGCTCGCCCTACTACAAGCCCGGCCCGCTGTCGTATCTCGAGCGGCTGGTGAACACGATCGACAACTGGGTGCTCGACCGCGTGCTCGATCCTCCCGCCGAGGCGCAGAAGCAAGCCGCGGAGTGACCTTGAGCGCGATCCCGCGCCGCGCCGACATAGCCGTGATCGGCGCGGGCGTGGCGGGACTGTGCACTGCGCTGTTCCTGGCGCGCGCCGGGCGCACGGTCGCGGTGCTGGAGCGCGGCGAGGCCTGGGGCGAGTCCTCGGGCGCCAATGCCGGCACGCTGTCGCTGCAGGTCAAGCGCAACGAGGTGCTGCAGGTGAGCCGCCGCGCCATCGAGCTGTGGCGCGACTTCCAGGAACGGGACGGCATGGAGATCGGCTTCGCGCGGATCGGCGGCCTGCGCGTCGCCACCAGCGAGCGCGAGCTGGTAAATCTCCGGAAATCGCAGGGCGAGCAGGCGGCGCTCGGCGTTGCGACCGAGTGGTACGACGGCAACCGGCTGCGCGACTTCGCGCCCTGGCTGGGGCCCGAGGTGCAGGCCGCGACCTATTGCGACTGGGACAGCATGTCGGTGCCGCTGACCGCCGGCCACGGGCTTGTCATGGCGGTGCGCGCGGCGGGCGTGACCGTGGCGACGGGCGCGGCCGTCACGGCGATCGCGCGCGATGGCGAAGGGTTTTGCCTTCAGGTCGGTTCGGAGATTGTAGGGGCAGCGCAGATCGTGATCGCGGCCGGCGCCTGGACCGGCGACGTGGCGCAGATGCTGGGCGTGCGCCTGCCGGTCGCGGCCGACATCAACATGCTGACGATCAGCGAGCCGGCGCCCAGGCTCTTTGACCGCGTCGTCACCCATATCGGCGCGATCCTGTCGCTGAAGCAGTACCCGAACGGCTCTGTCCTCATCGGCGGCGGCTGGCAGGGGACGGGCGACCTGGCCCAGGGCACGCGCCGCACCGACTACCTGAACCTGGTCCACAACCTGCGCGTGGCGATGCAGGTGGTGCCGGCGCTGAGGCATCTGCGCATGGTGCGGAGCTGGGCCGGCTACGAGGGCGTGGCGGCCGACGCCCTGCCGCTCTTCGGCGCGCTGCCCGGCGTGCCCGGAGCCTTCGTCAACGCGTGCGCACGCGGCGGCTATCACCAGGGCCCGGCGCTGGGCGAGCAGATGGCTGAAATGATCCTCGGCCGGAAGCTGTCGCTCGACATGCGCGCGTTCGATCCAGGGCGGTTCGCTGCATGAGCAGGATCGACGAAGGACTGGAGCGTGGCACGGCCTTCGCCTTCACCCTGGACGGGCAGAAGGTCGAAGCCTACCCCGGCGAAACCATCGCTGCGGCGCTGCTGGCGTCGGGTGTGCGGGCGCTGCGTCGCACGGCGAAGCGCCAGCAGCCGCGCAGTCTCTATTGCGGCATGGGCATCTGCTGGGAATGCCTGGTCACGGTCGACGGCGCGCCGTCGCAGCGCGCCTGCATGACCGAGGCGAAGCCCGGCATGCGCGTCGAGACGCAGAAGGGCGTCGGCCGATGAAGGACGCGGACCTCGCAATCGTCGGCGCGGGGCCGGCCGGCATGGCGGCGGCGGCCGAGGCGGCATCGCTGGGTCTCGGCGTCACGGTCATCGACGACAATGCGCGCGCGGGCGGCCAGTATTTCCGCCAGCCGCCCGCGGGCTTCCGGCATACCGGCGCGATGTTCCTCGACAAGGACCGCGCGCGGGGCTCGGTGTTGGCCGCGGCCTTGCGTCATCCCGCTGTCGCACACTGGCAGGACGCGGTGGTCTGGGACATGCCGGAGCCGGGCGTGCTGGCCGTCGCGGCGGGCGAGGGGTCGGGCCGGGTGCGGGCGAAGGCGATCCTCGTCGCGACCGGCGCGCAGGACCGCCCGGTGCCGTTCCCCGGCTGGACCCTGCCCGGCGTCGTCAGCGCCGGCGGACTGCAGAACTTGCTGAAGGGCCAGCGCGTCGTCCCGGGCCGGCGCGCGGTCGTCGTCGGCAACGGTCCGCTACTGCTGCTGATCGGCGCCAACCTGGTGCGCGCGGGCGTCGAGGTCGCCGCCGTGGTGGAGGCGGCGCCGATCTGGAATCGGATTCTGCCGGCGCTGGCCTCGCTCGCACGCGCGCCCGACATGCTGGCGCTGGCGATCCGCTACCGCGCCGTGCTGGCGCGGGCCGGCGTGCCCGTGCTCGCGGGCTGGACCGTGACCGGCGCCAAGGGAGACGAGGCGGTGACGGGCTGCCGCGTCGCGCCGATCGACACACAAGGGCGCCTCGATCGCGCGCGCGAGCGGTCGTTCGATTGCGACCTGCTGGTCGCGGGCTTCGGCCTGATGCCGTCGCTGGAACTGCCGCGGCTGATCGGCGCCGAGCTTGCGTATGATCGACGGCGCGGCGGCTGGACCGTGAAGCGCGACGCCGATTTCCAATGCTCGGTGCCGAACGTCCATGTCGCGGGCGACGGGGCGGGGATCGGCGGCGCGGAGATGGCGCTGCTCGAGGGGCGCATCGCCGCCCGCGCCGTCGCGCGCAAGCTTGGCAAGCAGGTGCCGGCGGACGACGATCTGCGCCGCGCCTGGGCGAAGCGCGACGCGTTCCGCCGCGGGCTGGAGGCGATCTACGCGCCGCCCGCGAGCTTCCTCGACCTGATGACCGAGGACACCGTCGTCTGCCGCTGCGAGGACGTGACGGTCGGCGACATCGCGAAGCGACGTTCCGAGCTGGCGGGCAGCGTGACGCAGGTCAAGGCGACGACGCGCCTGTCGATGGGGCGCTGCCAGGGGCGCAACTGCCTCGTCACGCTGGCGGCGATGGTGGCCAAGGACACGGGTGTCGACATGGCGACGATCCCGCTGCCGCGTCCGCGCCCGCCCTTGCGGCCGATCCCGATCGGCGACCTGGCCTTCGAGGACATCCCGCCGCCGGACATCCCGGCGGACCCGCATCTACCCCGCAAACAGCGCGCCTAGGCTAGCGCCGCCTGACCTTGTAGCCGGTCTTCTCGAGGTCGAAGACCTTGGCGGTGTCGCGCGGCAGCGCGTCCTTGCGAATGCGCTCGCTCGGCGTCTTCGGGAACTCCTGGATGAAGTCGACGAAGCGTGGCACCTGGAAATAGGCCATCTTCGGCTCGCACCACTGGATGAAGTCCATGGGCTCGAGCCTGGCGCCCGGCTTCAGGCGCAGGAACACCTTGATGTCCTCGTCGCCCAGCTCGTTCGGCACGCCGATGATGCCGCTCTCGGCCACGGCCGGGTGTTCGTTGATGATGCGCTCGACCTCGTAGGCCGCGACGTTCTCGCCGCGCCGGCGGATGCTGTCCTTCTTGCGGCCGGCATAGTAGTAGTCGCCGTCGGCGTCGAAATAGCCGAGGTCGCCGGTCAGGAACCAGCCATCGCGGAAGGACGACCTGGTCGCCTCGGGGTTGGCGAAATAGCCCTCGGTGATCAGGCCCGGCACCTTGCCCTTGACCCAGAACTCGCCGCGCTGGTCCTGGCCCAGCGCCTCGCCGTTCTCGCCGGCGATGCGGACCTCGAAGAAGGGCAGAGGCTTGCCGGTCGAGCCGAGCTTGCCGGTGAGGTTCTGCGTGGTGAAGGACGAGCACTCGGTCATGCCGTAGCACTCGCGGATCTGCACGCCGAAGCGCTCCTCGAAGGCGCGCCACACCTGCAGCGGGCAGCCGCCGCCCCAGGCGACGCGCACCGTGTTGTCGCGGTCGTCGGGCTTGGGCGCCTCTTTCAGCAGCATCGCCAGCACGCCGCCGAGGAAATGGATGTGCGTTGCCTTGAACTCGCGGACCTGGCGCCAGAACTGCGACACGCTGAAGCGCTCGACCATGCCGAGCGTCAGCTCCTCCATCAGCGCCAGGATCATCACCTCGACGCCGCCGATGTGGTAGAGCGGCTCCCAGACATGAAACACGTCGCCCGGCTTGATCTCGGCCAGCCGGCACGAGGCCCGCGCGGCGACGCGCAGCATGCGGTCGGTCACCATCACGCCCTTGGGCAGGCCGGTCGTGCCCGAGGTGTACATGATCGACACCATCTTGTCGGGCCCGCCGGCGAAGCTGGGCTCGGCCGGGTCGGCGTGCGTGGTCATGTCCGAGAACGGCACGACGCGCGAGTCCGGCAGGTCGGGCAGGGCGCCGCGCCACACCACGACCGGCGGCTTCTGCGCCCTAAGGATCGGCAGCGCGGCCTCGGCGAACAGTTCATCGACGATGATGACCCGCGGCGTGGCGTGGCGCAGCAGGTAGGCCAGGCCCTCGCCCTTCAGGTGCACGTTGACCGGAATCTGGCAGACGCCGAGCTTCAGCAGCGCCAGGAACGCCACCACGTAGTCCGGGTGGTTCGGCAGCATGATCGCGACGCGGTCGTCCGGCCCGACGCCGGCCGCGACCAGCGCGTTGGCGTAGCGGTTGACGCGCTGGTTCAGGTCAGCGAAGTCGATCGCCTGGCCGCCGAACCGGCAATAGACGAAGCCGGGCGTGTCGCGCGCGCGGTCGGTCAGCAGCTGGCCGATGGTGCGGTCGTCGTTGCCCCAGGGAAAGCGGTCGTCGAAGCTCATGCGGATCGGGCTCGAATGCGGTATTGCAATGAAATCTGCCAATTTCTGCCGAACGGGCGCGCGTGAGCGTTGCCCGATCCGCGGCGAACAGGCAAGCAGGATGTCGCTGCCAATCCGTGTATTTGTAGCGTAATACGATACCAAGCGGCGTCGCTGCCCAAGGAAAGGACGGGAGATGGAGGATCGCTACGAGACGCTCGCCCTGGACCGGCCGGCGGACCAGGTGCTGCGGATCGCCTTGAACCGGCCGCAGGCGGCGAACGCCTTCAACACCCAGATGATGCGCGACCTGCTGGCGGCTTTCGCCGCGCTCGGCGCCGACCCGCAGGCGTGCCGCGCCGTGGTGCTGACCGGATCGGGCGACCGCGCCTTCTGCGCCGGCGCCGACCTGAAGGAGCGCAATACCATGGACGACCGGCAGTGGATGGCGCAGCACCTGATCATCGAGCAGATGATCCGTGCCGTGATCGCCTGCCCAATGCCGGTGATCGCCGCGGTCAACGGCGCCGCCTATGCCGGGGGCTGCGAGCTGGCGCTGGGCTGCGACTTCATCTACGCGGCAAAAGGCGCGCGATTCGCGCTGACCGAGGTGACGCTGGGCATCATGCCCGGTGCCGGCGGCACGCAGACCCTGGCGCGTGCGGTCGGCGAGCGTCGCGCCAAGGAGATCGTGCTGACCGGCCGGCCGTTCACCGCGGAGGAGGGGTTCGCCTGGGGCGCGGTCAACAGGCTGTGCGAGCCGGGCACGGTGGTCGACGAGGCGCTGGCGACGGCTGCCGCGATCGCCGGCAACGCGCCGGTCTCCGTTCGCCAGGCGAAGAAAGCGATCCACGCCGGGCTGCAGATGAGCCTCGCCGACGGCATGGATTTCGAGGTCGAGGCCTATAACCGCACCGTGCCCACCGCCGACCGGCGCGAGGGCATAGGGGCGTTCAACGAGAAGCGCAAGCCCAGCTTCAAGGGCGAGTAGGGAGAAAGCCGTGTCCGATCTGGTGACGATGGAGCTGGGCGAGGACTACCCCGAACTGCGCGAGTCGGTGCGCAAGGTCTGTTCAGGCTTCCCCGGCGAGTACTGGCGCCAGCGCGACGAGGCCTCGGAGTACCCGACCGCGTTCGTCAAGGCGCTGACCGAGGCCGGGTTCCTGTCGGCGCTGATCCCGGAGGAGTATGGCGGCAGCGGCCTGCCGCTGCGCGCCGCCGCCGTGGTGCTGGAGGAGATCGGCGCCAGCGGCTGCAGCGCCGGCGCGGCGCATGCGCAGATGTACATCATGGGATCGCTGCTCCGGCACGGCAACGCCGCGCAGAAGCGGCGCTACCTGCCGGGCATCGCCAGCGGTGCGCTGCGCTTGCAGGCCTTTGGCGTCACCGAGCCGAGTTCGGGCACCGACACCACGCGGATCAAGACCCGGGCCGAGCGGCGCGGCGACACCTACTACATCAC
>JAEULC010000106.1 GCA_016792605.1 Rhodospirillales bacterium | reverse complement strand
CAAGTCGACCACGATGAAGATGGTCGCGGGCTTCCTGTCGCCGACCAGCGGCACCGCCCGGGTCTGCGGCTTCGACGTCGTCGAGCATCCGATCGAGGTCAAGCGCCGCCTCGGCTACCTGCCCGAGGGCGCACCGGCCTACCCCGACATGACTGCCGAGGGCTTCTTGAAGTTCTGCGCCGACGTGCGTGGGATTCCGGGCGCGGATCGCGCCAAGAGCATCGCCCGCGCGGTCGAGCTGACCCAGCTCAAGCGCGTGCTGCATCAGCCGATCGACACGCTGTCCAAGGGCTTCAAGCGCCGCGTCGGCCTGGCCCAGGCGCTGCTGCACGATCCCGAGGTGCTGATCCTGGACGAGCCGACCGACGGGCTGGACCCGAACCAGAAGCACGAGGTGCGCGGCCTGATCCACGCCATGGCGGCGGAGAAGGCGATCATCATCTCCACGCATATCCTGGAAGAGGTCGACGCGGTGTGCACCCGCGCGGTGGTGATCGCCGGCGGCCGGCTCGTCGCCGACGGAACCCCGGCCGAGTACGAGGCCCTGTCGCGCTACCACAACGCCGTCGCGATCACCCTGCCGGCGGCGAAGGCCGAGGACGCGGCGCGCGCGATCCGCCAGCTTCCCGCGATCGACGCGGTCGAGGTGGGCGACGCCGGCGGCGGTCGCGTGCGCCTCCTGGCGCTTCCCAAGCAGGGACAGGACATCGCCCAGACCCTGCGCGGCGTGTGCGCCGACAATGACTGGCTGATCGGCGAGTTCCATGTCGAGCGCGGCAAGATGGACGAGGTGTTCCGCAGCATAACGTCAGGCAAGGCCAGGGAGCAGGCCCATGCGTGAGACCCTGGCGGTCTTCCGCCGCGAGTTCGCCGCCTACTTCGCCACGCCGCTGGCCTATGTCTTCATCGTCATCTTCCTGGCGCTGGCCGGGTCGGTGACGTTCTTCCTCGGCAATTTCTTCCAGCGCGGCCAGGCCGACCTGGAGCCGTTCTTCGCCTTCCATCCCTGGCTGTACCTGTTCCTGGTGCCGGCGGTGGCGATGCGCCTGTGGGCCGAGGAGCGCAAGAGCGGCACGATCGAGCTGCTCCTGACCCTGCCGGTGTCGCTGACCGGCGCGGTTCTCGGCAAGTACCTCGCGGCCTGGGCCTTCGCCGGCGTGGCGCTGGCGCTGACCTTCCCGCTGTGGATCACGGTCAACTACCTGGGATCGCCGGACAACGGTGCGATCTTCGCGGGCTATGTCGGCAGCTTCGTGCTGGCCGGCGCCTACCTGGCGATCGGCGCCTGCATCTCGGCGCTTACGCGCAACCAGGTCGTCGCCTTCGTGCTCGCCTGCGCGATCTGCTTCGTCTTCACCGTCAGCGGAACGTCGATCGTGCTGAACTTCTTCTCCGGCTGGGCGCCGCGGCTGGTGGTTGAGACGGTCGCCTCGTTCAGCTTCATGACCCATTTCCAGGCGATCACCCGCGGCGTCATCGACCTCAAGGACGTCGTGTTCTTCGGCTCGCTGATCGCGTTGTGCCTCTACGCCAACGTAGTCCTGGTCGAGTGGAAGAAGGGGAGCTGAGCATGGCCATCACCACGCTCCCCGCCGCCACCGCGGCGTCGCCGAACCGGACGGCGCAGACCCTGCGCCGCAACTCGCTGATCGCGCTCGGCCTCGCCGCCATCCTGTTCGTCGCCGTCAACATGCTGGCGCAGGTGCTGTTCACCGGCGCGCGGCTGGACCTGACGAAGGACAAGCTCTTCACGCTCTCGCCCGGCACGCGCGCCATCCTCGGCCGCATCGACGAGCCGGTGACGCTGCGCTACTTCTTCTCCGAGCGCCTGGGGCGCGAGATCCCGGCCTATGCCGCATACGGCAAGCGCGTCGACGACATGCTGAGCGAGTTCGCCGCCAATGCGCGCGGCCGCCTGATCGTCGAGCGCGTCGACCCGCAGCCCTTCTCCGACGCCGAGGACCGCGCCGTCGCGCTCGGCATGCAGGGCGTGCCGATCGACCAGGGCGGCGAGTCGGTCTATTTCGGCCTCTCGGGCGCCAACTCGACCGACGACAAGGAGACCATCGCTTTCCTGCAGCCCGAGCGCGAGCGGTTCCTGGAATACGACCTGGCGCGCATGGTGCAGTCGCTCGCCAACCCGAAGCGCAAGGTGATCGGGCTGATCAGCGACCTGCAGATCGAGGGCGACATGATGGCCATGATGCGCGGCATGCCGTCGCAGCCCTGGTACATCCTGGAGACGCTGCGCTCGATGTTCGAGATCCGCACGCTGGGTTCCGACATCGACCGCGTGCCCGAGGACATCGACGTGCTCATGCTGGCGCACCCGAAGTCGCTGCAGGAGAAGGGCCAGTACGCGGTCGACCAGTTCGTGCTCCGCGGCGGCCGCGCGATCGTGTTCGTCGATCCCTATGCCGAGTCCGAGGCCGGGCGCCCGCGCCAGATGGGCGGCGGCGCCAGCGCGTCGGACCTGCCCAGGCTGTTCGAGGCCTGGGGCATCGACATGCTGAAGGACAAGGTCGCCGGCGACCGCGCCAATGCGCGCCGCGTGAACGCCGGCGTGCCCGGCCGCGTCGTGCCGGCGGAGTATCCGGCCTGGCTGCTGATGCGCCAGGGCAACATCAACCGCGACGACCCGCTGATGAGCAACATCGGCCAGGTCAACATGGCCTCGGCCGGCATCCTGAAGAAGCGCGTGGGCGCGCCCACGACGTTCGAGGCGCTGATCACCACCTCGCCGCAGTCGGCGCCGATCGACGTGGCGCAGCTCTCCTCCGGCCCGAACGGCCAGCCCGACGTGCTGGGCATCCTGCGCGGCTTCAAGCCGGCGATGGAAGGCCTGGTGGTCGCGGCGCGGATCTCCGGGGACGTGTCCTCGGCATTCCCCGACGGCCCGCCGAAGCCGAAGGAGGGCGAGACGCCAGCCCCTGCAAAGCCGGACGACAAGCCTTTGCCGGCGCACCTTGCGAAGTCGCAGAAGCCGATCAACGTCATCGTGGTGTCGGACACCGACCTGCTCAACGACTGGGCCTGGGTGCAGGTGCAGGAGTTCTTCGGCCAGCGCCTGGCGGTGCCGAGCGCCAACAACGCCGACATGGTCGCCAACGCGCTCGACTTCCTGGCCGGCGGCGGCGAGCTGATGGGGCTCCGCGGCCGCGGCACCTCGGCGCGCCCGTTCGAGGTGGTGCGCAACCTGGAGGCCAATGCAGAGGCGCAGCTCCGCGGCACCGAGCGCGAGCTGCGCGACAAGCTCACCGAGGTGCAGAAGAACCTGCGCGAGGCCGAGGCTGGCGACAAGGCGACGCAGGCGAGCCTCTCGCCGCAGCAGGCGCAGACGATCGAGAAGTTCCGCGCCGAGATGCTGGACATCCGCAAGCAGCTCCGCGAGGTGCAGCTGGCGCTCCGCCGCGACATCACGCGGCTGGAGAACACGCTGCGCTTCGTCAATATCGGCCTGGTGCCGATCGTGATCGCGGTCATCGCGCTGGTGGTGGCAGGCATCCGCGTCGCGCGCCGCCGCCGCCATGCGCAGGCATAACGGGAGGACCGTGGCATGAAGACCCCTGTCCTGATCGCGCTCGCCGTCGTCACCGCGGCCTCGGTCGCGGGCGCCGCCGTGCTGGTGCGCGACCGCACCCCGACCCGCGCGGCGGCCAGCGGCGGCACGCCGGTGTTTCCGGCTGTCCAGGGCAAGCCGGGCGACGTGGCGCAGATCGTCGTCACCCGCGCCGACGGCGCATACACCCTGACGCGCAAGGGCGACCAGTGGGTGCTGGCCGACCGCGCCGACTACCCCGTCAAGGCCGAGCTGGTGACGCCCACCGTGCAGGTGCTGGCCGACCTGCGGCTGATGGAGCAGAAGACCGCGCGCGAGGCGCTGCTGGCGCGGCTGCAGGTCGAGGATCCCGCCAAGCCCGGCGCCAAGTCGACCCTGGTCGCGCTGAAGAACGCGCAAGGCCAGGAGATCGGCAAGATCATCCTCGGCAAGCCGCGGCCGGACTCGCTAGAGAATCCCCGGGCGGGAATCTACGTGCGCAAGCCGGGCGAGCAGCAGGCCTGGCTCGCCGAGGGCGACCCGCGCGTGAAGCCGGGCGTGTCGGACTGGCTCGACAAGAACTTCCTGTCGGTGAAGCTCGACCGCGTGCGCGAGGTGGCGACCATCGCGCCCGACCGCGCGCGGCTGGTCATCAACCGCGCCAAGCCCGACGACAAGGACTTCGCGATCTACAACCAGCCGGCCGACACCAAGGTGAAGGCGCAGGGCAGCGTCAACGACGTCGCCGGCGTGCTCGACGGCATCGCGATGGAGGACGTCCAGGCGGCCACCGCCATCGTCTTTCCGGCCAGCGGCGCCAACCAGGCCGAGTTCCGCACCTTCGACGGCATGGTCGTGCGCGTGACTCTGGCCGAGGACAAGGGCGCCACCTGGGGCCGGTTCGAGGTTGTGACCGAGCCCTGGCGCAAGACCGAGGGCGACAAGACCGCCATGGTCGAGCCCACGGACGAGGTGAAGAAGGAGGCGCAGGACCTCAACAACCGCCTGCGCAACTACGTCTTCAAGCTCAAC